>NZ_JACJSE010000025.1 GCF_014698045.1 Aulosira sp. FACHB-615 | reverse complement strand
CTGTTCTTCCTGCGGAAGAATTTGGTCGCAGAACTGTCGTCAACTCACGCGCAATTCATCTCAACACTTCCGCTATCGCGGTAAGTGTGAGGCTTCTTGCTGCTCAAGCTAAATGTTCTAAATATTCTAAATATTCGTCCACTGTACTTGTTTTTCCTTGATTCCGCAGACGTAGAGCCATTGCGTGTAATGCGTCTTCATCATCTCTATGAGCCAGAATATAAGCTCTTAGTTGCTTGGTAGTCATCTGCTCAAAATTCGCCTGCGGTTGATTCATAAGTCCCTAACTAAATTGCTGGGCATAAAACCTAGCATAGCGACCTTCCAGCCTTAATAATTCCTCATGATTCCCTGATTCCATAATTTGCCCTTTTTCTAAAACCAAAATCCGATCGCACCGCCTCACTGTACTCAATCGATGGGCAATAATAAATACTGTGCGGTTTTGCATTAATCGTTCTAAGGCTTCTTGTACCAAGGCTTCCGATTCGGAATCTAATGCAGATGTCGCCTCATCTAATATTAATATCTGTGGGTCGAGCAGCACAGCCCGCGCGATCGCGATTCTTTGGCGTTGTCCACCCGATAGATTTACCCCTCGTTCCCCTACCCAAGTTTGATAACCTTCTGGTAACTGGGTAATAAATTGATGAGCGTTAGCAATTTTCGCGGCTGCTATCACCGCATCCATATCAAAATTATCTTGTCCAAAGGCAATATTTTGGGCGATAGTCCCCGAAAACATCACCGTTTCTTGGGGAACAATGCCAATTTGTCGCCGCAAACTATGTAATCTGACATCCCGAATATCAATATCATCAATCAAAACTTGCCCAGCATCAGGATCATAAAAGCGGGGGAGGAGATTCACAAAGGTGGTTTTTCCCGCACCAGAAGCACCCACTAGGGCGATCGCTTCTCCTGGTAATGCTAGTAAACTAATATCTTGCAGGACAGGTTCGCCGGGTTTGTAAGCAAAGGAAATGTGGCGATATTCTACTTTACCTTTGACTGGGGGCAGGGCGATCGCAATTGTTTTTTCTATTACCCTTGGTTGAATTGCCATTAATTCAAACACTCGGTCTACCGATGCTTCCCCTTGCTTAAACTCATTATAATTTGTTGTGGTGTGTCCTATGGGGTCAATTAACAATGCCGCCGCAGCCAGGTAACTGAAAAAATCCCCCACTGTTAAATTACGCTGATAAATTTGCCATGCTCCCACCATTAGCAAAGATAAAGCACTCAAAGCTTCTAAAAAACCGATGATGGGAATTTGAATGGCTTTGAGGCGTTCGGCGGAATATTTGGCTTTTAAAGAACGTTCAGCTTCATAACCAAAACGAGCGATTTCATAATTTTCGGCTGCAAATGCTTGAACAAGACGAATCCCACTAAAAACTTCTGTCAAAATTGCTGATAACCCCGACACACGATTTTGACTTTTGAGGGAATATATACGCAGCCTTTCCCCAAACCAGCCAATTAACACCCCCATTAATGGTGCAATCACAATTGTGGCGAGTGTGAGTTGCCAATTCAAATAAATCATATATATGGGTATGGCAATCAATTGCAACGCACAGGGAATAAAATCGTGTAGCAATTTATTGACAACTTCCCCAACCCTGTCAATATCTTCTGTGAGGCGGTAAGCTAAATCACCTGTTTTGGCTGTTTCAAAATAGCTTAAATCTAATTTTTGTAAATGACTATATACTTGCTTGCGGAGACCATAAGCCACTCTTAAAGCCACTTTAGCCATGTAGATATCTTGCACAGACTGAAAAAAGCCACGCACCAGAAACACCAAAGCACAAATCCCGGCTAGTTGGGCGATCGCTACTACATTACCTTGTCCAAAAGGTGCGGCTAATTTACCTGCAAGATTAATTAACGTCAGTGTCGCCAGCACATATCCGATAATGCCGATCAAGCCTTTGATAATATTTGCCCATTGAGGTTTGATATATGGCTGTAGTTGCCAGTAATTAGAACGGTTCTTCAAGCTATGACTTCCAGAATGTGATTTTACTCTATTTGACGCTATCAACTTTTGTGTAGTTGCAATTCACCTCATTTTAAAAGCGATCGCCGCTTTTAACATAGCTTGACTGTGGCGATCTCTAAAAAAAGAGAGTTATTATCTGGCTACAAGTAAATTCTGTAGTAAAAATTCTAACTACCATTCTTAAAATAAATGGCATCACATTTAAAGAGAGACTATGGGACTAATATTTGATTTGGGAAAAAAATCAGTACACTCATATCAGCCGTCTTTCCTACTCCCTACTCCCCATTCCCTACTCCCTGCCTACACAATTAGATTCAGGAATTAAACCGTATTCCTATATAAATTCTACAGGATGAGACAAAAGGCAGTTTCAATTAAACAAAGTTTACAATTAAAGATAAAAGTAGCGTAAACTACTCCTGACTCCCACTATTAAACTATCAGTAGCCACAGCCAGATAGTTGTTTATATTAAGGATTGAAAATAACTGTTAAATATTGCTGCAAAACGGGGAGTTTTCTTGAATAATCTTCCTAGATTTCCCGATGATATTTTCTAATCATTCACACATTCAGGAGCAAAATCTAGTGCTGACTTCCACTTTACTGGCTGCTGCCACTGCCCCTCTACAATGGAGTCCCGCGATCGGCCTTATCATGATTGTTGCTAACATCATCGCCATCGCCTTTGGCAAATCTAGCATTCAGTATCCTACTTCCGAGCCAGCGTTACCCGAAGCAAAATTCTTTGGTGGTTTTGGTTTACCTGCATTACTAGCCACTACAGCCTTTGGTCACATTTTAGGCGTAGGCATCATCTTAGGATTGCATTATCTGGGTAGATTCTAAACTCTATAGCTCAGTTTGCCTTTAGTTCCGTATTGTTTTGTCTCAACGCTATTGAGCTAGAAATTAGTATTTCTGGCTCTTTCGTATCTGCAAGAATGCGGGAGGATTTATCTCACGCAGAGGCGCAGAGGACGCAGAGATGTAGTGAGAGAATATATCACTCAGCACTCAGCACTCAGCACTCTGTATTAAGAAAAGTAATAATGCTTTCTTACGTTGCTGATAATTTCCCAAGTACAGGACATACCAGCCGGAAAAGTTACCAAATCTCCTTTACCCATCTGCACTGCTTGTCCGCCATCCGGCGTAACAATGACATCACCTGTCAAAAAATAGCACGTCTCTTCAGTATCGTAAGTCCAAGGAAATTGAGATACTTCTTTTTCCCAAATCTCCCATGTGAACACACCCAAATTGTTTAGATATTCTTGACTGGGTTGATGTTCAATTTTAATTGCCATATTTTGTGTTCTCAGTTTGCGTTTAACAGTATGACTGAATATCTTCGCCACACTGATCTACTAAATAACACAAAGCTCGAAAACGCAAGCCAACAAATTGGTCATACAGAGGGTTCAGTTTGCACATAGGGGGAATGTGGGCTATGGTACGACCGAACAACACAATATCACGCTCAAAAGGACATTGGGCTGGGATCAATTTTGCAATAAAGTGTGCTAGTTCTCGATTTTGAATTTCGAGTTCATCTAACCATTGACGTAATGGTTTTAGAACATCATAACGAGATTTACCTAAGAAATTTTGGCTGGCTAAATTTGTGGTATGCTCAAAAGTCTCAGCTTGAATGAAAGCAGGAAGAATAATAGATAAGTTAGTAGTTTTAGGCATAATCGTTAGTAATTGTTTTTGAGGTTGATATACTAGTAGGCTGCACATTTAAGTCTATCCACGCAATTTATTCCAGTAAGATATGTGGCGCTTGCAGACATAAGTTGCTGTAAGCACAAAATGCTTATTTGGTTTACAAAATGCGGGGAAACGTTGACTTAATTGATATTTAAACTCACCGTATGGTGGAGAACTGTCCCGTTAAATACAAAATAACAAAGAAAAGATAAAAGTGGGATTTTTTTAACTTATTGATTGCTGATACCGGAAATAGCAATTTCATATATTCAGTTTAGATGATACGTACAGAAACTGTATAGTATCCGTAGATTGAATTTGGTGAGCTAAAACGCAGTAATATTCTGACTTTAGCTAGACTTATCAGGAATGAGCTTTTTAGGCTAAATGATTGTAGGATATGGAGTATCAAATAAATTGTTATATACGCTACATAAGTCCCCCCCAATCTTATTTAATTAGTTACTTAAAATCCTTTGATAAGTAAAGACTAATAATGTTGCGTAGGTAACCAAACAGAACATCAGGGACGTAAAGTACAGCATATTTCTAATTTTTGAATGCTGAAGAACTGCCGGATTTACAATCAATATAAATACTCACCGAATAAAATCTTTATGCTATCTTCACACAATCTTCAAATAATTTGCTTGAGTTTTGTGTAATTAAAACTAATACCGTTTCACTTTAAAAATGAGACAAATAAACAAGCAGCGCCTTAACTCTACTCGGCGATCGCAAGCAGAGGAAGTGATTTATATCAGTAATTTCGTGAATTGGTATAAGATTCAACTCTGCTTCTATACCAATCCATGAATTCATGCCTGTTACCAATACTGTAACGCCGCTTCAAATTGACTATCAAATATTAGTCCCATAATGTAATTTTTCACCTAAGAAATAACCTGGGAATATGACAAACTTTCAGCTATTCATCTTGAATAATCAAGAGTTTGACTGTGATTTGCTTATATCCCCAGGACGGAAGTTTACTACTACTGCCAGTAAGAAAAATATCTTTATATTAGTTGTGTTAGCGTCTAACTAAAGAAATAGGTTTTTTGCAGTTAATTGGCTCAATAGTAGAATTGATCACACATTAGTTATTTGGCTTTTGTGCCACTGCCCATCTTCGCCTTTTTCGTAATCGCGCTTTACTGCACTCCAAGCAACTTTAAAAGCACTTTTCTGATATGTGAACAGCCAAGACAAGGAGGACAGGGTAGACAAGATAGAGAGATATTTGTAAATTATTTAGGATTGCTATAGGGAAGAAAAATTGATGGTTTGGGGATGATAACTTGAACTACTATCCCAATAATCGGCTTGTTTAATATTGACTTGGAGTAATGCTAAATCTGGCTGATCTAAGCCTTGAGAAAACCAAGTTTCTAATTCTGGTTTCCATAATTCTGCCATTTTTTGGCGGTCTTTGAGGAGTTGTGCTGTACCAGAAATGGAAACGTAAAGCTGCTGTTCACAGGAAGAAAAACTCACATTTACCTGCTGATTATGTTCAATTTCACTGACTCTATGGGAGTTGGAACTAGTAAAAAACCAGATTCTTCCTTCTAAATCTATTTCTTTGATTGAGTACATAGGACAACTGTGCAAGCTACCATCATCATTGACTGTGGTCAACATTCCAGAGTCAATATTTTGGATTAATTCTTGCAGTTGTTGAATTTGGCGATCGCTGTTTGTGGAAATTGTCATAACCTTAGATGTTTCTATTAACTGTTGGGATATTTTTCTGATTACAGCCAATATTAAATTCTGGCGCAATCTATTTTTTATTCCTAACATTTACCTTAATTTATAGCTTGAGTCTAAAGACATAATTTTGCTGTATATACTAATATATTCCCGACTTATCTAATAAGTCGGGAATCTGAATTGTGCAAATATAATTAATACTTGAGATATAAATTTAAAATTTTCTCTGTGACTTTCGGATGATGGAAACAGTTGAGAGTTTGACTACGCTTTTATAGCAGTCTTAGTTGATGGTCAATCAGCGATCGCTAAAGATTTGTTAAATATAGTCTCAGATTTTAATGCCGATGTTTATAAAATAACTAACGGTGCGGCTGATTTACGGTTAATAGTACACTCAGATCAGGCTTCTTTCCTACTCCCGACTCCCCATTCCCTATTCCCTACCTAAACAAATAAATTCAGAAATCAAACCGGATTCCTATAGTTTCATAAAACTTAACGATGCTGAGAAATCAAAATCAATCAACATAAATAAAAATTAATCTATTTTGCCTACTTCATTAAGTTATGGGCATTGAAAGGCTTAACATTTCTATTAACAGAAATACAGTCACATATCCTATAATTTTGCTAATAGAGATATATATCAAAATTGCAGTTTTGCAAGAGCAAGCATGGGGGCAAAAATTGCAGTGATTCAAGCAGTACATACCAAAGTCAAAGGCAGAGCTAGATATAAAGTAGAAGAACTTTACAATTCGGCAGAACTCAAAGATTATCTGGAGCGATCGCTGTTAAATTATCCAGAAATCAAGTTTGTGAATGCTAATCCTTTAACTAGCAAAGTTTTAGTCTATTTTCCTCAAGAAAAAAGCTATAAAGATATAGCAATTATTATCGAAAGTGTTTTATTAACTTATCCAGGAAAGAGTAAGTTAATTCCCAATAAGAAAAAAGAGAAAAACTTAAAAACTCACAAATCAACTGTTAATAATCTTCAAAAACAAAACCAAGCAGACTGGTATTTAATCCCGTCAGATAAAGTTGTTCACAAATTAAATACCTCACCTACATGGGGATTATCCAGTGAATTAGCCAGTGCCAATCTGCATAAATATGGTGCTAATGTCCTGGCGCAAACAGAAACTCGCTCTGATTTAAGCATTATTGTTGAGCAATTTCAATCTCTACCGGTGGCATTACTCGGTGTGGCGGCGGGGGTATCAATATTCACGGGTGGAGTGATTGACGCGGCGGTAATTTTAGGTGTAGTAATTCTCAATGCTGCTATTGGTTACACCACCGAAAGTCAATCAGAAAAAATCATTCATTCCCTAAAAAATCGAGACCAACCATCAACATGGGTAATTAGAGACGGTAAACCGCAAGAAATCCCTACAGAAAATGTTGTTTTAGGGGATGTTTTAACCCTTAAACCGGGCAGTTATATAGCCGCAGATGCGCGATTAATTGCCGCAGATAATCTGAGTATTGATGAATCTGCCTTAACAGGTGAAAGTCTGCCTGTAACGAAAACAGATGATTTACTTATAGGTGAGGATATCCCATTAGGCGATCGCTTGAACATGGCCTATAAAGGCACTTTTGTTACAGGTGGTCAAGGACTGGCGGTGGTTGTCGCCACGGGACAGAATACCGAAATGGGACATATTCAGCAACTTGTAGGCGAAGCCACCGCAATGGAAACACCCCTCGCCAAACAACTAGACCAAGTAGGTAGCCAGTTGGTATTAATCAGTATGGGTATTTGCGGTGTCGTCTTTGGTTTGGGCGTGTGGCGGGGATATGGCTTAGTACAGATGTTGAAATCATCCATATCTTTAGCTGTGGCGGCGGTTCCCGAAGGCTTACCCACCGTGGCGACTACCACCCTCGCCCTTGGTATTCGTGATATGCGCCGCAACCGCGTCCTTGTACGTAGCCTGAGTGCAGTTGAAGCTTTGGGTTCAGTTCAAACAATTTGTATGGATAAAACCGGCACATTGACAGAAAACAAAATGTCAGTTGTCGAAATTCAAAGCAATACCCACAACATTAAAGTTACGGACGGGGAATTTATCACCGGAGAAAAAACCATCAACCCCTACAGTAATGATGAACTATTAAAACTAATTCATGTCTCAGTTCTTTGCAACGAAAGCCAAGTCAGCCGCGCGGGAAATGGTCAGTATGAAGTCATCGGTTCCGCTACAGAAAACGCCCTGATTTACATGGGTATTAGTTCTGGGGTAGATATTATTGACCTCAAACAAAAATATCCCTTAGTGCAAACCAACTTGCGGTCAGAAAATCGCAACCTGATGAGTACAATTCACGAGACTGATGATGGTAATAAATTTGTCGCCGTCAAAGGTAGCCCCGCCGAAGTGGTGGAACTTTGCCAAACATGGGTAAAACATGGGGAAATAGTAGAATTAACCCCAGCAGATAAAAGAGCGATCGCTATAGAAAATGATCGCATGGCCGGGAAAGCATTACGCGTTTTAGGGATAGCCTATAACCAGATTAACCAGTCATCAACCAACAATAACCATGAAACAGACTTAATTTGGTTAGGTTTGGTCGGAATGGCCGACCCCATTAGGAAAGGTGCAAAAGAACTAATTCACGACTTCCATCAAGCCGGAATTGCTACCGTGATGATTACCGGCGACCAAAGCCCCACAGCTTATGCGATCGCCAAAGAATTAGAATTAAGTCAAGAACAACAATTAGAAATTCTCGACTCCAGCAACCTAAATAACCTCACACCCGAAGCCTTAACCGCCCTCAGCGACAAAGTAGATGTCTTCGCCCGCATCAGTCCCAGCAATAAACTGCAAATAGTCCAAGCCTTGCAAGCCGCCGGGAAAGTCGTCGCCATGACAGGGGATGGAATTAACGACGCACCCGCCTTAAAAGCCGCCCAAGTTGGTGTAGCTATGGGTAAAGGCGGTACAGATGTCGCCAGAGAAGTTGCAGATATTGTTTTAGAAGACGACCGACTCGAAACCATGATTGTCGCCGTCAGTCGCGGACGTACAATATATAACAACATCCGCAAATCTGTACATTTCCTCCTCGCCACCAACCTCAGCGAAATCATGGTAATGACAGTAGCCACCGCCGCAGGTATTGGCGAACCCTTAAATGCAATTCAACTACTCTGGCTAAACTTAGTAACCGACATCTTCCCCGGCTTATCCTTAGCAATGGAAGCCCCAGAACCAGACGTTTTGAGTCAGCCACCCCGCAACCCCGACGAACCAATCATTAAAAAATCCGATTTTGGGCGAATTGTCTTTGAGTCTGCTGGTTTATCTGTGAGTACCTTACTCGCTTACGCCTACGCCATTCGCAGATATGGTTTTAGCCCCCAAGCCAGTACCATTGCCTTTTTCACCCTAACCTCAAGCCAATTGCTGCATACATTTAGCTGTCGTTCTGAACACCACAGCCTATTTAGTAAAGAAAAACTCCCACGAAATGGCTATTTAAATGCTGCCCTTATCGGTTCCTTTGCTATTCAAATTTTAGCGATCGCCCTGCCACCATTGCGGAATCTTTTAAAGATTACTCCAATTAACTTTGTCGATACTGCCGTCATTATTGGTAGTGCATTGTGGCCTCTATTGTTAAGTGAATCAACAAAGAATATTCAGCCAAATCTTAATAGTGCTTTACCCTTACTACCTCCAGAAAAAACACAACAAAGTTAAATTACACCTTCTTCTCTCTGCGTCCTCTGCGTCTCTGCGGTTCGTTAAAAAAAATGTCGCGCCAAGACACTAAATCTTATGAAAAAAGACTTCATGTTCACATCAGAATCAGTCACCGAAGGACATCCTGATAAATTGTGCGATCAAATCAGCGATGCCATAGTAGACAGATTCTTACAACAAGACCCCTACGCCAGAGTCATTACCGAATGTGCTGCATCCACAGGCATATTATTTATTGCTGCCCGATTTGAACCCAACACCAACGTAGACTTTACCAATATTGCCAGACAAGTAATCGAACAAATTGGTTACGAACAAAAAGAATTTAACAGTAAAACTTGTAGTATTTTGACCAGCTTGCGAGAATTACCCGCCAGTCAAACTCACTTATTTGATGAACATAATTTATCTGATGAAGAGATAGAAAAAATTACCGTTACCAATCAAGTAACAGTATTTGGCTTTGCCTGTAATCAAACCTATACTCTCATGCCCTTGCCGATTTGGTTAGCGCATAAATTAGCCAGACAATTAAGCGAAGTCCGACACAAAAATATTTTGCCATATCTAACACCTGATGGTAAAACCCAAGTAGGAGTAGAATACCGCGATCGCCGTCCTTATCGAATCCATAGTATTACCGTCATTGCCAGTCAAAATAAAGCAGGCAAACCAGATTACCAACAATTACAAGATGATATTCGGGAAACAGTGATTAATCCTGTATTTGAGAATGAAGAAATTCGCCCCGATGCCAAAACCAGAATATTTATTAATCCCGATGGCGCATTTATTAAAGGCGGGCCAGCAGTACATTCAGGGTTAACTGGGAGAAAAAATGCGATCGATACCTACGGCGAATATTCTAAACATAGCGGTTCAGCCTTGAGTGGCAAAGACCCCATTAGAATTGATAGAATCGGCGCTTACATTGCCCGTTATGCTGCCAAAAATATAGTCGCCGCCAAACTTGCTGACGAATGTGAAGTGCAACTCAGTTATTCCATTGGTTTGTCTCGTCCCGTGAGTATTCAAGTAGAGACATTTGGTACAGGTAAAATATCAGACGAAGAAATTACTAACTTATTAGAAAAGTATTTTGATTTCCGTCTGGCAGGAATTATTAAACAATTTAATTTAAGACATTTACCCACAATTCATCAAGACGGTTTTTATCGCCAACTCGCAGTTTATGGCCATGTAGGAAGAATGGATATAGATTTACCCTGGGAAAAAACAGATAAAGTCGGTGTATTTTGAGATGAAATAATTTTTTATAACTCAATTACAACATTGTTCATTCCAATGAGGTACATTCTTCTAGCCTTGAGCATCCTAGCCTCTAGCCTCTATCTGTACTGCACTAAAGCAAAAGACGCTGTATGTGCATTAACCCACAGCAAAATCTGTGTACTTCCGCACATAAGGCGCGTGATAAGCCAACACAATATCTTGCTTTGGTACTCCCTTCGCCACTAACTGATCTGCAATTGCATCTTCAGTTCCATCATGTTGAACCCAAATTTTTCCATCTATAATATCAACGTGCAGCACACAACCATAAATGCGGGTACTGCTATTTTTCCAGCCTAAATTGACAAGTTGATAGTGATCACCATCCCGATCAAAAATTGTTTGACTTTTGATTGGGTCACTTGGAGAACGCAATTTTGCTCGTTCTATTAACAATTCCTGAATTAGTTGACGATACAAATTTAATTTATCCATTGGGCAATCTCCTGCTTTTCGATGTTATATACTAACAACGGAATTTGGTTACGGCGAATAACGGTTTGAATAAATGAATATTTGAAAAACCGCCTGTAAATATCTATTGGAACTGCCAAATATAATCTTCTATCTGCTTCCTCTTCCTCCAAAGCAATGCGATAGTTAATAAATTGTCCAATTGCAGTATGAAATTCCGAGATTGTTGAGGCTGATAAGAAAGTTTTGATTTCAACGGCAATTTTCTCACCATTTTTTGTGGCAGCAATTAACCGTTCTGCACCTAAATCAATATAAAAATCTACAAATCCTAAATCAATATGATACGGGTCGTGAGTGATTGTCCATCCCTCATTTTCAAGGGCTGTTCTTACAAGCTCATGAAACGCATCTTTGGCAGGCATTCCAGACAATTCCTCAAAATATAGCAGTGTTTACTTAATTTTATCGTCTATTACCAAATTTTAACTAAATTTAACTACTGAAAACCTGGTAACTTACCAAAATAGATAAATAACAAAATTGCTGATATTGCTAACCAGAGATTTTTGGAAAGTTCCTGACTATATTTATACTTTTCAAAATCCTTAGCAAATGGCGTAATTCCTCGTTCGTATAAATAACAAAACTCAAACCATAACCATAAGGGTGGCATCACAATCCAAAATGCTATCAGTGCTTTTTTGATATTATCTGACCAATCAAATAAAATAGCACCTACAACCGAAATTAACAGCACAACAAGAGTAATTCTGGCAAATAGTTCTGTGGCATTATATTTTATGCGATTCATGGTCACGCCTCCTTGAGATTTATTTGTCTAGAGTACCCAAATGTTATGCACGGCTAACAATAGTAGTCCTGTTTGATAAATGAATGAAAGAGACAAGGTAGAAAATGTAGACACGGTAGACAAGGGAGAAATGTTTATAATGTTGTTGCACTAAAGTTGTACTAGCAATTGTTACAAAAAACTAGGATGTAGTAATATCAGTTGGATACTACATCAAAGATTTGCATCATATTATGAAAAGATTGGAACTGATATTGCCAAATCAAATCCGTAAATTTAGTTTTGTATCGATTGCGGGAATTATTTTGATTGCTGTAATTGCTTGGTGGCTGAGTGCAAATCAACCAGAAATTACAAATGTTGACTCTAGCAAAATTTATGAACAAAGAGTTAATCATAGTCCCGATGGAATTGGCAAATTTTATATGGGACGAGAAATCGCTAAAGTTATGGGACACACAGGTGCAGGTTGGCTAGAACGTCCTAGCCGTGAGTTAGAAGAACAGCCAAGTAAAATAGTTAGTGCTTTGGATTTAAAACCCAATGATGTAGTTGCCGATATTGGTGCTGGTACAGGTTATCTGAGTTTTTTAATTGCACCTTTATTACCCCAAGGAAAAGTTTTGGCGGTAGATATTCAGCCAGAAATGCTAGAGATAATTCAAGATAGCAAACAAAAGAAGAAAATTACTAATGTTGAACCAATTTTAGCAACCATTGATAATCCCAATTTGCCAGCACAAAGTATTGATTTGGCTTTAATGGTAGATGCTTACCACGAATTTGCATATCCCTACGAAGTGATGCAAGGAATTGTCAAAGCACTGAAACCAGGGGGTAGAGTCGTATTGGTAGAATACCGGGGTGAAAATCCCTTCATCATGATTAAAACCCTGCATAAAATGACGCAAAAACAAGTGCAGAAAGAAATGCAGGCTGTTGGTTTAGTGTGGCGCGAGACTAAGAACCTGTTACCCCAACAGCATTTGATGGTGTTTGCCAAGCAAGCTTCTCAGTAAGGGAATCAAGGGAGACTGGGGGGACAAGGAGGACAAGGGAGACAGGGGAGACAGATATTTGTAAATCCCTAAGAGATTATTGAACATTCTGGTGTAAAGTAGAACAAAAAATATAAAGATGAAAAGGAATTACCCAAAAGGCAAATCTTGGTAGGGTTTCTGGGATATCCTAAGATAAGTGAGAGATTTGCCAAAGAATAAGTAAGAATGAAACTGGCAGCAAGAGTAAGTCAGGTAAAACCTTCTTTAACCTTAGCGATCGCAGCTAAAGCTAAGGCGATGAAGGCAGAAGGTATAGATGTTTGTAGTTTTAGTGCTGGTGAACCGGATTTTGACACCCCAGCACATATTAAAGCCGCAGCAGCAAAAGCTTTGGCAGAAGGTAAAACCAAGTATGGCCCAGCACCTGGAGAACCAAAGTTAAGGGAAGCGATCGCCCAAAAGCTGAAATCTGATAACGGTTTAGATTACAAAGCAGAAAATGTCATCGTCACCAATGGCGGTAAACATTCTTTGTACAATTTGATATTGTCACTCATCGATCCGGGTGATGAGGTGATTATTCCGGCTCCCTATTGGCTGAGTTATCCCGAAATGGTAACTTTAGCAGGTGGCGTATCCGTGATTGTCAACACAGATGCTTCCACAGGCTATAAAATTACACCGGAACAACTACGCCAAGCCATCACCCCCAAAACCAAGTTATTTGTCCTCAACTCCCCCTCCAACCCGACGGGGATGGTTTACACGCCAGAGGAAATAAAAGCTTTGGCACAGGTAATAGTTGATGCAGATATCTATGTAGTCTCCGATGAGATTTACGAAAAAATTCTCTACGACGGTGCAGAACATATCAGCATTGGTTCCCTGGGACAAGAAATTTTTGAGCGCACCTTTATTAGTAATGGGTTTGCCAAAGCTTATTCTATGACAGGTTGGCGCTTGGGTTACTTAGCCGGGCCAGTAGAGATTATTAAAGCTGCCAACTCCATTCAAGGGCATAGTACATCTAATGTGTGTACCTTTGCTCAATATGGTGCGATCGCAGCCTTAGAAGAATCTCAAGACTGTGTAGCTGAAATGTTGCAAGCTTTTACCAAGCGGCGACAAGTCATGCTAGAGCGAATCAATGCCATTCCCGGTTTATATTGTCCCAAACCAGACGGCGCTTTTTATCTGTTCCCCGACATCAGCAAAACCGGACTCAAATCTCTAGAATTTTGCGACGCATTGATTGAAGAACATCAAGTTGCAGTCATTCCCGGAATTGCTTTTGGTGCAGATAATAACATTCGCCTTTCCTACGCCACCGATTTAGCCACAATCGAAAAAGGCTTGGATAGATTAGAGAAATTTGTGCGTTCAAGAATTTAATTTAGGGTCATTTGTTATTGGTCATTTGTCTTATGACAGATGACCAAAATAATACCAATTCCCAATTCGCAATGACGCTCGTTCCTCGCTAACGCTACGCTAACGCAATTAAGAAATCTAGCTCCAGTTCAATTAAGAGAATAGTAGGTTGGGTGTAGCGATCGCGTAACCCAACAAAGTATGCGTGAATGTTGGGTTACACTTCAGTCTTTTTGTACTAGTAGGCAGAACAATCAATAGAAAGAATACCTTTATCCGACAATGCGACTCTTATTTTATATTCTACCTCGCAAGTCTCGACTACATTACCAGTTCTAATTTGAATTTTTTCTGAAAGTTCACAGCTATTAAATTGTCCTTTTTCATCAAAAAAAATATAACTTTTGGCTTTACAAGGAAAATTAGATGTTCCAGCAGTGGGACTCGAAACTTGAACATTGACATTCTGAGACAGTGAACAAGTTGCTAAAGAATTATTTGGATGATAAACCACTGTACCTGTTTCACATGAAATTGCCGCTTCAGCAGGGAATGAAATAGCAAAATTAAGCGTTAACAAACTTGATACCAATG
Source organism: Aulosira sp. FACHB-615 (assembly GCF_014698045.1). Taxonomy (GTDB): domain Bacteria; phylum Cyanobacteriota; class Cyanobacteriia; order Cyanobacteriales; family Nostocaceae; genus Nostoc_B. Next base: position 81,329 of record NZ_JACJSE010000025.1, on the reverse strand, counting down.
CAAATAAGACACCTTTTTTATTAGGTGATTTCATATAGTAGATTTCCCTGATGAATGAAATAAAAAATAGTGCTTAACTGCCGAAAAATTAAACATATAAAAGGGCATCTAAAGATTAGATGCCCGTCATGTAGGAAAACCCCAAAAGGGTTGTCCTTACACCTTCCCAACTATCAGCAACATTAGATAATTTCTAATTAGATAACTAGAAATTATCTAAATCACAAATGTGAATACTGTAATTTTAAGAACTAAGAAATACGAATGCCGACAGTGTAACCACGGAAAAAGCGTTAAGAAACAAAATGCTATTTTTGAGCAGAAATGCTGATACAGATATATGAACCAAAATTATCTGTACAAACCGGGGCTGGGGAGTAGGCGATCGCATTTTCTGAATATCTAATTCTCTTTTGCCAAGGTCTTGTGATTTTGCTCTGGGTAAAATACAAGTCCGCAAATTGCTGCTAAAAATAACCAAAACAGGGTATTGACACGAAAATCAAATAAAGTTACATCCACAGTATTGAATAAGATCAACTCCCCGAATACCAAAAGATAACTGAAGAACAATAACCTATCTGCTTTAACCAAAGAATTAGATTGCCGTAAAAATTGCATACCTGCAATTAATATCCAAGTGAGTAAACCACAAAATAACAGAGTAGCAGGAAATCCGGTTTCCGCAGATAACATTAAAAACAAGTTATGGGGATGACCTAAATCAATATTCATTTTGGCTTTATAAAGTGCGGAGAAACTACGTAAACCCCAACCAGTCCAAGGATGCTGTTGTGCCAAAGACCAAGCAAATTCCCATTGAGTTTTTCGCATTAAAGCTACTGGTCTATCGGGATACATTTCATCGTTTAACCGCGCCCAAAAGAAAGCCGGAACTACGCGACGGAAAACTTGGGCTATGGGGGAAGGGGCAAAAGCAGCCAACAAAATAGTAGAAATTACTCCAACCACACTGCCAACCAAGATGCGCCAACCTTGATAAAGTGCATAAGCTAAACAGGCAATCATCGCGATCGCCCATCCGTTGCGCGAATTAGTTAAAATCAAGGCGGCAAAACTGGCAATCAGTATCAGCGTCAACAAGCCAATCAGAGATTTTTTTCTTTTTCTGGATTGCCATTGTTCCAGTAACAAAGCTACCCCGACAGTAAAAATAATCGCTAAATAAGCAGCTAACAAGTTGGCGTGCATAAACAAAGCCGCCATTCGCCCTGGTGGTTCACCTCCCGGTGCAACTGCCCAATCTAAAACAATCCACAAAAACTGTAATTTTAACGCCCAAGCTAAAAACAACTGTCCAAAGCCAATCACAATCACTGGTACAGCCCCAATTACCAAAATCCAGGCTATTTGGCGCAATTGGGCAACTGTCTGAATCAAGTTACCCCAACCAGCAAATACTAAAAAGTAAGGTACTAAATTAAATAAGCCTAAAAAAGCATCGGTTTTATAAGTGGCAAATCCTGACGTAATCAGCAGTAATAATGTCAAAATTGCAAAGCCCCGATTGATGGGGCGGCGAATAATTTGGCGGTATTGTTGCAGCCAAGTCAATAAAGATGCCAAAATTATCGCCACCACCCCAACAAATGGACTGAGGGGAAAAATCAGTAGCCCGATTTGGAAAGTATTCCAAGCAAATTGGCTTTTTGGGTTGGGATGATCAAAAGCGAGGTTCAAGCTGGCTCCCAACATTCTGTGCGAGTAAGACGAATTTGTGCTAGAGCAAAAATAGTCGGGATAATGCGACCATAATTAGTAGCGATCGCTCGCCAACCTAAATCAGCTAAAAACCACGTCCACATAGCCGGGCCGACAAAAGCAAATACTGTGCGAACTGCGCCATAACGGGCTGCACTTAACGTCATACCCCGCCGCGCCATTTGCATCGCCACATAAGTTTCAAACTGGGTTTTGGCTACTGTTGAACCTGTAACCGCCGCTTGTTTGGCTACTTGATAAGTAGCAAAGTGCAAGGCAAATTGTCGCGCAATTTGTTTGAGAATAAACGGTTGAATGACAGAAGTAACAGCTAAAGCACTACCACCCTTAAACAGCAATCCCAAGGGGTCACGCTGCAACATTAATGGTAATGGTTCTTTAAGTTCTGTTTTCACCAAATGACGCTGGACTCTGACAGTCAATTTTTGTTTTTCTTTTTCTGGCAGTTTTTTCCACACTTGTCCCAGCAGATGTAAAAATACTTCTGCTTCTAAATCAACAGTTGTTAAATGATTGGAATAAGAAATTTTTAAATATTTACAAACTTGAATTAAGGCTTGACGGTAAGTTACTTGGTTTGTGCGTCCCCGCAACACTGTTACTCCATCAGCAGCCAAAAACCGGAAACGCTCTTCTAACGAGTCTAACCAAGCTTGGCGGCTCTGACTTTGAACTTCGATCGGTTCAGGTGTCTGAACATAATCTAGGGGATTGAACTTTCGACTAAACAAAATTGCCGTTAAATCTTGCAATTCATCATCTGTTGCTAGTTCTAAGGCCGCCCTGAGTTCATCCAATGTTCCTTTCCTCCCTTCCGTGCAGCTTGTCTGTACTTTATTCTACTATTAGCTTTTGGCGGTCTTTAGTAGTCTTTTTATCCTCGCCATCTGTATTTTGTCATTGAATCAAGAATTCAGAAGCCAGAATCCTCTACGGTAAGGTTGCTAGAACATCTCTACATTCTGACTCCTGACTCCTGAATTCTGTTTAATAATAACCAAAGACTTAACACAAAGGGCTATTAACTAATGATAGACGTTGCTGTAATTGGTGCTGGTATGGCAGGGTTAGTTTGCGCCCAGCAATTAAAGCAAGCGGGATATTCAGTATTAGTTGTGGAGAAATCCCGTGGCTTGGGGGGAAGAATGGCCACACGTCGCTTGTATGATACTTGGGCAGATCATGGCACTTGTTATCTCAAACCCAAAGGTGAATTTTTCCAAGAGTTTATTGATTTATTGTGCGATCGCCAAATTATCACAGTTTGGAATCGTGACGAACTCCCACCACGTTATATTGCGCCTGGGGGGATGAGTGCGATCGCTAAATTTCTCGCTCCAGGTTTGGATATACTACTCAATCAACGGGTAATCGCCATTCACCCAACCCCCGAAAATACTTGGCAATTGACGCTGGAATCTGGCAATGCAGAAATCACAGCCAAGGCGGTTGTAGTGGCGATTCCTGCACCCCAAGCTGTGATTTTATTAGACCCCTTGGGTGAAAACTTATTAGGAACAGACTTTTTAAATAACTTAAAGGCGGTGGAATTTGCGCCTTGTCTTAGTGCGATCGCAGGCTATCCAAATTCCGCACCCCTACCAGATTGGCAAGCCCAAAGTTTTACAGATGATTCTGTGTTGGGCTGGATTGGTTTAGATAGTAGCAAGCGCCCCCAACCGCCACAACCTGTATTTGTCGTCCAAAGTAGTGGGAATTTCGCCCAACTGCATCTAGAGTCCCCCGATTTACAACCTGTAGGGCAGAAAATGTTACAGCACGCCGCCCAAACTCTCGCACTACCTTGGCTAGAGACACCCGAATGGCTACAAATACACCGTTGGCGTTATGCCTTTTCTAGCCATCCTTGGACAGAAAGCATTTTATCTGCAAGTGCTTCCTTACCTTTGGTGTGCTGTGGCGATTGGTGCGGCGGTAATCTCGTGGAAGGTGCAATGCTTTCTGGACTGGCTGCCGCCTTTGCAATTAATCATCATCTCAACCAAGTCACTCTCGCTAATGTGAACTTTTTCAAAAATCTTACCTTTTCATAACATCTGTCGTTAGACTGGTTGCTTTGTGTAGCCATATCTTTTTTCTCAAGATTTGCTACATTTTGAACTCAAAAATTTGTTATCTAGAATACATAGAGCAAGCTAAAAAATAATTTAGAAATAATAGGTAATAAATCAATAAGTAATGTAAATTACTTATTAAGTTTTAATTACCTCAATATTTCATTCTCCAGAATGTTGTTAATAAAAAATTAAAATTGATCCCCGAATATTTATGCTGCGTTTTGTGTAGATTTTCCCCAAAAAGGTAGAAATTTGAAATAATTGGCAGTGTGGATCTACAGCTTTGTTACTGTAATAGTTGGTTGAAGTTTATAGACAAAATCCAGAGTTTACTAGTATAAAATTTAACTTAAAAACCATAACCAAAAGCCTGATTTTGTACTGAAATCAAAGTTAAATTCAATGTATAAAAACCAGTTCCGTGAAGCGGTTTTGGCAGATTAGTAGCCCTCAGTGAGTCTGTAAAACAAAACTCAACCGTATTTCAATGGAGATAAAACCTTATGAGAACAGTAGTCAATTTAACCAGAGAATCGTTAGTCAGCGAAATCAAAAGTGTTTTAGATACTTATGCCTACTATCCTTATCAAGAAACCTTTGCGATTCCTGAATTACGTCAAGAATTAATTGATTTTGTCATCAGCCGCATTCCCTGTTTTTATAATGAGGAGTTGGACAGAGAATTTCCCCTGCAAAATATCATCAAAGATGCTCCTATAGAACAGAAATTTCCCCGTAGTCCATTAGAACAGAAATTACATTTACAAAACTTGATTCATCAAGGCATTTTTGCCATCATGCAAGATAAATCAGCTTGGATTAACAATCATCTATGTAGCACAGTTGAGCCTGGTTGTGAACCTTCTCAATGGTTTGGTTAATTAAATAAAAGTTTTACATCTTGTCTTTACAGCAACTACCAATTATCTACAACGGGTGAAAAACTAGAAGTGAGCAGTGACAACAACTCCCCACTTTTAGTAAGTCTTAAGTACGGTGTGTTGATGATTTCAGCCTGACGCATCATACTTAAGATTTACTTTATCAATATAGGAGGTTTGATTTCCGAATCTATTTGTGTAGACAGGGAATGGGGAGTAGGGAGTAGGAACATATATAGGACTTACGCAAGAACTCTCTCTCACTCTTATAACTTCGTGTCCTACCCTGCGGGAAGCCGCTATCGCGTCTATGTGTCCTTTGTGGTTCGTTTCTTCATACTTTTGCGTAAGTCCTGATATATAAAAAGCACTATAAGCTAGATTTATAAAGGTTGAGGTGCAAGTAATCAAATTAACGAATGAAAACTATCAGCACACTGTTTAACGCAGAACGTAACCAACTACAGATAGAGATTGATAATATAACTAGTGTTGAACAAGTCGTTAAACTAGTTCAAAATCGACTCGATAATTTAGAAAGAATTTATATTAGCGAGCTAAATTTAAATCAAGTACGTTTAGCATCATTTTTTGTGGAGATGCTGCGACAGTCAGTCGGTAATTTGACTGTAGTTAATCAGTCTTCAGTTGTACCACCAGAACAACAGCCAATTAGTAATTTAACTACAAATGTTTCCCCTAAAAGATTAATTTTAAAACTGCTAAAGGTACTTATTTATATTGGCATTTTAGGTTCTTTATTTTCCTTAACCAAAATTAACTTCAATGCTTGGATGGGTATCTTACTAACTTTATTGCTTCTCGGTTTGGAAGTTGTGTTGCAACTGGACAAAAGTAATGTTACCTCCACGGAAGTATTAGAGACTTCTCAACCTGTGCTGCGGGTGGATAGCAAACTGCTTTTAGATAACTTAGCTGATGCACTGAATACTATTGATATAGCAGTGGCTAGGTTTGCCGAAGGAAACAAATTAGAAGACGATCGCACCTTAGAAGAATTACCAGAGTTACTGAATTTTCTCCAAAGGCTGATGGGTGCGTCATTTCTCGAACAACCGCAAATGGCGATCGCTTTAACAAAACTCCTCCCGCAAATTCTCATGTCTCAAGGAATCCGCGCTCAAATTTACCAACAGCAAGCACCGCAAAATGAGCGTGATTATTTCGACTTTGAGCCAAGTATCGACCCTGACACCAAAGATTACGTTACCATCACACCTGCCTTGTTAAAAGGCGATCGCTTACTCCGGCGCGGTAGAGTGATTGAACCAGCGTACTCTGAGGCAAGAGAATAGCAGACAATAAAAGTATGAAAATTTCAGAAACAATTGGTTTTGATTTGGGACATGGTGAGACAGCCGTAGCCAAAGCCATAGTCGAAAGCATCGAACCACCCCAAATGTTGGAAATTAATAATAAGAAAAATCAAATTACTGCTTTAGGTTGGCATCCCAAACTTGGTTATTTGGTAGGGGAACAAGCCTTAATTCAAGCTGGCGTAACTCAACTGACAATCTCATTCAAGCAAAAACCCAACCACGATGCAAATTACAGAAAAACAATCTCAACTTTTCTGGCTACTTACTATGACAAACTCCAAGAAAGCAAACAAATAGAAGGAGGTGAAAGTAGTTATTTTTACATTGGTTGTCCTTCAGGATGGTCAATGAGCGATCGCCAAGCATATCAAAAACTACTTCAAGAAGCTGGTATTTCCCACCTCAACGTTATACCAGAATCCCGCGCAGCTTTCATGCAAGCCAAAGAAGGCGGAAAGTTGGAATATGAAAAACTCTTAGCCTCGGTGCTGATTGTTGATATTGGCTCTTCCACTACAGATTTTACCTTAGTAAAAAGCTTACATGAAATTCCGTTAGATTTCGGAAGTAATGCTTTAGGCGCATCTTTAATTGATAAAGCAATTTTTGCCAGAACTCTTGCTAAACACGAACAAAAACAATTACTAGAAAAAGTATTTCAAGAATATCCTCATCATCAAGCGCGTTGTGAACTCGCTTGTCGTAAAGCCAAAGAAGATTATTTTTCTAATGAACAGTTATATAACGACCCGCAATCTTTTGCCCGTGGTTTTGAGTCCATCAACGAACAGATTTATTTTATTCCCCAAGTCAACAAATTGATGATGGAGGAAATTCTGCATCAAAATTTAGCCGAACTGGGGAATAAAAGTTGGGTTCAAGCTTTTCATGATGCTGTCAGCGAAGCCAAAACCAAATTAGAACAACTTGATACAGTTCCTAAGTTAGTACTGATGACTGGTGGTGCATCCCGAATGAAATTTACCCACCAAATTTGTCAGCAAATATTCCCCGAACCAGCAACCCAACTGCGCCCCGATCCTGAACCAGAACGGTGCATTGCACTGGGTTTAGCACGAGTCGGAAGATGGGATTTACGGGCGACGGCTTTTCAACAAGAAGTTAATCAACTATTAGATTCCCAAAAACTCAAAGAATTGATTGCTAGACATATCCCAGAGTTAATTGAATTGTTGGCTCAACCATTAGCCGATAATTTGATTGAACAAGCCGTGAAACCAGGAGTAAAAGAATGGCAAACAAACAAAATTCGTACTCTGGCAGATTTAGAAATATCCATGAAAAATCGGGCAGAACAATGGTTAAAAAGTAATGTTGCCCAGCAGATAATTAACAATCAATGTATTCGTTGGTTTAACAACAAAATTCAACCAGACTTAGCCGCAGTTACAGATCCCATCTGTCGCAGGTTTCACATACCCAGAAGTAGTTTAAGATTTGAAGATAGCATCGAACCCGCTTTTGTTAATCCAGAATTACGAATTGGCGATGCAATTTTAGCTGACACCGTGGCGTTTATCGTCAATGTCGTCATTGGTGGCGGTACTGTAGCGAGTCTGATTACCCTCATTCTCACAGGACACTTGACTTGGCCGATCGCATTAGTCTACGGTGCTTCTGTCATGGCCGCAGGGATGGAACTGAATCGTAAAACCGTCCAAGAAACAATCAAGAAAAATTTCGATATCCCTAGTTGGATTCGTTCTAATTTAATGAACGATCAGAAAATCGCTGATATGTGCATTCAAATCAAACCAGAATTAGAAAATGTCTTTCGAGAACAATTAACTAATAATCAAGCAGCTTTTGAACAACTCACTCAAAAAGTTGAACAAGGTCTACAAAAAGCACTGGCTACGAAAGTTCAAGAGGCGATTATTTTAATTCAATAAGAAAGTAAAATACGAGATGAATTTGTTTCACGCAGAGGCGCATACTTCGACTTCGCTCAGTAACCAGAGGCGCGGAGGGGAGAAGGAGTTTAATTTTATTGCATTTTTTTAAGTAAGGCGTGCTGATTGATAGTTCCGCAATCAAATCGTATTACTATATCAAAAACTAGAATCTCTGTTATAGCAGTCGAAGCATAGTTTAGGACTATGTTTGTGTCTGAAACTCTTGAAAATACTTAGTTATTACTCAGCACTCAGCACTTTGCAGTATCAAAAGCATCTATGCCGAAACGCCTTCTAGTTGTTGAATCTCCTGGGAAAGTCAAAAAGCTCAGTCAGATTTTGGGTTCTGATTGGATTGTGCGAGCTAGTTGTGGTCACATCCGCGAACTGAGTGATACGGGGGAAGATTCTTTGGGTTTCGTCATTGATGATGGTAGTGTCAAGTGCAACTATGTACCCCGTGACCAACGCTCTAAAGAAACTATCCAGCAGCTAAAGGCAGTTAGTAAGCAAGTTGATGAAGTTGTTCTCGCCACTGACCCAGACCGAGAAGGTGAAACAATTGCTTGGCATTTAAAAGAAGTGCTGGGACTGCGAGAACCGAAACGAGTTATTTATAGTGAAATTACCGCATCGGCGGTACGAAGTGCGATCGCAAATCCTCGCAAGCTAGACTCTAACTTAGTCGGCGCTGGACTTTGCCGCGATTGTCTCGATAAGCTGGTTGGTTACAAAGGTAGTCCCTTAGTTTGGGCATTAAATAATGGTGCGAAGAGTGTCGGTAGAGTTCAAAGTGCGACTTTGCATCTAATATGTCAGCGAGAACGGGAGATTGTCACCTTTGTACCCCAAGATTATTGGAGTGTGTGGGTAGACTACGCTGAAGGATTCCGGGCTTTTTACAAAGGTAAAACCAATTCTCTCAGCGATGCGCCGGAACCAGAAACGGAAACCCACGACGATGCAGCAGGTAATAGCACCCAAGCGCCAGAGTCAAAGCGGGTTCTCTCGGAAGCAGAAGCGATATGTTTAGTTGAAGAAGCACGTCAGCATCCCCATCAAGTCGTTCATGTTGAAGGTAAAACCGTTTATCGTCAACCACCGCCACCATTTATTACTTCCACGCTGCAACAAGCCGCCGGTTCCAAGCTGAAATTAGCTCCTGACAAAACGATGGTTTTAGCCCAAAAGCTGTATGAAGCTGGGTTAATTACATACATGCGGACAGATTCAGTAATGTTAAGTCCTGAGTTCTGCGCGGCGGCTCGTAAGTGGTTGGAAGAACATGATCCGCAGAATGTACCACAGCAGCTTGCCAAACATCGCAGCGCCAAAACAGCCCAAGAAGCTCATGAAGCGATTCGCCCTACCGATGTGTTTCGTCCATCAGTCCAGCTACGTCAAGAATTACCGCCTGAAGAATTTGACTTGTATGTGATGATTTGGAAAAGAGCGATCGCTTCTCAATGTAAATCTGCTCAACTCCGCAAAACTCAGATTATCACGCAGTCTAATTCGGTGTTATGGCAAGCTAGAGGCCAAGTAATCGAATTTTACGGTTACGCTCGCTATTGGAATAACCTCAGCAAAGATTCTGTATTACCTCTTGTGCAGCAGGGACAAGGATTAACTTTAGAAAATGCCAATTTCGAGAAAAAACAAACTCAGCCGCCACCACGTTACAGTGAACCGAAATTAGTACAACTCATGGAGCGTAAAGGTATTGGTCGTCCTAGTACATTCGCTCCTACTGTTGCTACCCTCAAAAAGCGGGGTTATGTGCAGTTAACTAAGGGAAATTTGCAACCGACAACGCTAGGGCTAGAAGTTGATGATTTTTTACAGAAAGCTTTGCCAGATTTACTAGAAGCAGAGTTCACCGCCAAAATGGAAAGCGCCCTCGATGCGATCGCAGAAGGTAAACAAGGCTGGCAGCAATACTTAACAACTTGGAATAAAAATTACTTCGTCCCAGCTTTAGCAAAAGCCAAAACTGTTGCTGTAAGTCCTTCAAATACGAAAAATTCAGTAGCTGAACGCAAATATGATACTTCTAAAACTCGCTGTCCTGAATGTAATAATTTTCTCGCTAAAATTCCCAGCAACAAAGTTAAGAAAAAATATTTCCTCAAATGCACCAGTGGCTGTGCAAATATAGTCCTATTTTGGAGTGACTTCAGCAAGTCTTGGCAACCACCACGCACCCAAGAAACCAAGCCAGAAAATCACTCCCAAACGCCTGCGAAATTAAGCTCATATCCCTGTCCAGTTTGCAAGAAACCACTGGAAGAATATAGCTACACCAAAGACGGACAAAACAAAACTATGCTGCGTTGTTCTGCTGCATCTCGTCAAGATAAAAAGCATAAAGATGTGGCTTTTTTTATTACAGCTAAAGGTTGGTGGAGTCCGAAGTTTGGCGAGTTAAATCCAGTCGGAAAATGAGTCAGGTTGTCTGTTAAGAATGAGTGTAAGGGCTGTGGATCGGGGATAGATGTAGCTTAAATGACACAAAAAACAAACTAACACACAAATTTTTTGAAAAATCTGGGAATACTAAGAAGAAATTCTTCAACTTGAACGCAGTATGATTAGCACTCAAGTCAGTATTCCTGGGTATGTAGTCGGCGAAAAACTCTATGATGGTTCGAGAACTGTAGTTTACCGAGCAGTTCGAGAAACTGACAATTTACCTGTAGTCATCAAACTGCTGAAAAATCCTTATCCTAGTTTTGGAGAACTTGTACAATTCCGCAATCAGTATACTATTGCTAAAAATCTCAACCATCCCGGAATCATCCAAACCTATAACCTGAAATCCTTCCAAAATGGCTATATTTTAGTGATGGAAGATTTTGGGGGAGTTTCCCTCAAGGATTATTTTGTTAAGAATTGTGTAGCGTCGCTGGGTGAGTTTTTGCAAGTGGCGATCGCACTCTGTAACACCTTAGATGTACTCTACCACGAGCGGATTATTCATAAAGATATTAAACCCAGCAATATCTTAATTAACCCGGAAACTAAACAAGTTAAATTAATCGACTTTAGTATTGCATCTTTACTACCCAGAGAAACTCAAACCCTAGTTAATCCCAATGTTTTAGAAGGAACTTTAGCCTATATATCTCCCGAACAAACCGGGAGAATGAATCGCCCAATTGACTATCGCACAGATTTTTATTCCCTGGGTGTGACTTTTTATGAATTACTCACAGACAAGTTACCATTCCAGTCTGATGATGCGATGGATTTAGTACATTCTCATATTGCGAAAGCACCAAAATTAGTACATGAAATTCATCCACAAATTCCAGATGTACTATCACAAATAGTTGGCAAATTGATGGCGAAAAATGCTGAAGACCGCTATCAAAGTGCATTGGGGTTGAGATTTGATTTAGAAAATTGTTTACATCAACTAAAAGAAATTGGTGAAATTCATAACTTTAAAATTGCTAGTAGGGATGTGTGCGATCGCTTCATTCTTCCTGATAAGCTTTATGGCAGAGAAACCCAAGTAGAAACCCTACTGCAAGCCTTTGATCGCGTCAGTCAGGGTGCATCAGAAATAATGTTGGTGGCAGGTTTTTCGGGAATTGGTAAAACAGCCGTAGTTAACGAAGTACATAAACCAATAGTTAAACAGCGCGGCTATTTCATCAAAGGTAAGTTTGACCAGTTTAATCGTAATATTCCCTTCTCTGCCTTTGTGCAAGCGTTCCGTAATTTGATGGGACAATTGCTGTGTGAATCCAATCGCCAACTCGCCCAATGGCAAGCCAAGATTCTGAATGCTGTCGGGGAGAGTGGACAAGTCTTAATTGAGGTGATTCCTGAACTAGAGCAGGTGATTGGAAAACAACCTCCGGTGCTTGAACTTGAAGGTAGTGCGGCTCAAAATCGATTTAATCTGCTGTTCCAAAAGTTCGTTGCCGTCTTTACCAAGGTCGATCACCCATTAACAATCTTTTTAGACGATTTGCAGTGGGCGGATTTAGCTTCGCTGCAATTGCTGAAACTATTAATGCAGGACAATGGCCATCTGCTGGTGTTGGGAGCCTATCGGGATAATGAAGTATCGCCTGCTCACCCGTTTATTTTGACGGTAGAAGACCTCAAAAAATCTCAGGCGATCGTCCAGACCATGACCCTGGCTCCCCTGACATTTGACAGCACCAACCACCTCGTTGCCGATACGCTCAATTGTGCGCCACAACTGGCGCAACCCCTGACCAAATTCATCGATCGCAAGACAAAAGGAAATCCCTTCTTCACCACCCAGTTTCTCAAGGCGTTATATGAAGAGGGCTACATCACGTTTAACAGCGATCGCCATTATTGGGAATGCGATATTGCCCAAGTTGAGGCACTGACAATCGCAGATGATGTGGTGGAGTTTATGGCGCTGCAATTGCAGAAATTACCCACCGAAACCCAACAAGTGCTGAAGTTAGCAGCTTGTATTGGTAACTCGTTTGACTTGGCAACGTTGGCGATCGTCTCGGAGCAGTCGTCTACAGACATCGCAAAAGTCCTGTGGAAAGCCTTGCAGGAAGGCTTAATTTTACCAACCAGCCAAATTTATAAGTTCTTTCAGTTAGGGGAATCAGAACAGACTCGCACACAGAATAATATCAATCCCACCTATCGGTTTCTGCACGATCGCATTCAGCAAGCTGCCTACTCGCTCATTGCCGAAGAACATCGCCAGGCGACCCATCTGCACATCGGTCAGCTTTTGTTAAGCAAAACAACCGCCCGTGAGCGGGAAGAACAACTGTTTGAAATTGTTAATCATTTAAATATTGGACATTCTCTCCTGACCACACCGCAGGAACGGGAAGAATTAGCAGAATTAAACTTGCTGGCAGGACGGAAAGCCAAAACCTCGACAGCGTATAGTGCAGCAGTAAACTATCTCGCCACTGGCATTTCCCTGTTGCCCAACGATGCTTGGGAGAATCGCTACAATCTCACCTTAGCAATCCATACTGCACTGGCAGAAGCCGCTTATCTCAACACTGATTTTGAGCAGATGGAGCATTGGGCAAACCTCGTCTTGCAGCACGCCCGCACTTTGCTGGATACCGTTCCAGTCCAGCAAACCCGTCTGCTGGGGGCTAAAGCCCAGGGGCCGCTTCTTGAGTCACTCCAGATTGGCTTGCAGGTTTTAAAGTCCCTCGGCGTGGAATTTCCTGAGCAACCGACCCCCGCAGAGATTGGACAGGCATTTGGTACTACTGGTCAATTATGGCAAGGGCGATCGCCCCTGAGTTTGCTTGATTTACCAGCCATGAGCGATCCCAATCACTTAGCTGCAATGGAAATTATGACCGTTTTAGTGCCATCTTCCTTTCGGGCGATGCCTGCTCTCTTGCCACTGCTAATTTGCAAGCAAGTGGAATTATCAATTCAATCTGGTAATAGTCCTATTTCGCCCTGCTCCTACGGTGACTATGGATTGATGCTCTGTAGTGTTATGGGCGATCTAGAATCGGGTTATGCCTTTGGTCAACTGGCATTGGGTGTCATGGAAAAGTTTCAGGCAAAAGCCTGCAAAAGCCGGGCTGTCTATATCGTTAATTTTTTCATTAGCCATTGGCAGGAACCGTTGCACAACCTCCTCCAGCCCTTGCGAGAGGCATATCAGAGCGGTCTGGAAACAGGCGATCTGGAATGTATTGCCTTCAATGCCCATGCCTACTGTTACTACTCCTATTTTGCTGGGAAGGAATTAACGAGTCTGGCAAACGAGATGGCAGCCTATCATCAGGTTGTTTATCCCCTCAAGCAGGTGGTGGTTATCAAATATTTGGAAATGGCTCAACAGGTAGTACTCAATCTCCTTGGACACACAGAAGCTCCCTGGCAGTTATCTGGTTCTGCTTATAGCGAAAATTCCCTATCTCTCCAAACATCCAACCCAGACCAAGTTGAATGCTTCCACTTTTATCTCAATCAAACCTTTCTCTTCTACCTGTTTGAGCAATACGAGCAGGCAGCGCAAACATCTGTCTTGGTAGAAGAGTATATGGGGGGTGGGTTAGCAACTTTCTCGTTAGTCCTCTATTCCTTTTACGATGCCTTGTTGCAACTGGCGCAATATCAGCAGTCTACCCCAGCAGAGCAATCGCAAATTCTGACCCGTGTGCAGCAGCAGCAGGATAAACTGCAACGATGGGCAACTCTGGCTCCATTCAACCATCAACACCGATGGGACTTGATCGAGGCCGATCGCCATCGGGTTTTAGGGCAACGGACTGAAGCCATCGAACACTACGATCGCGCCATTGCAGGAGCGAAAACCTACGAATATATCCAAGATGAAGCCTTAGCAAATGAACTCGCTGCTAAATTTTACCTGGAATGGGGTAAAGAAAAAATTGCCCAAACATATATGCAAGAAGCATACTACTGTTACGCTCGTTGGGGAGCAAAAGCCAAAACCGATCACTTAGAAAAACACTATCCCCAATTACTCCAATTGATTCTGCAACAGCGAACAATTAATCTCAATCCTTTAGAAACTATCGCCACTATTTCCCGTAATTCTACTTCTCGATCAACTCCTACTTCTAGCAGTGACAGCACCTGTATTTCAGATGTCCTAGATTTAACCTCTGCTCTCAAAGCTGCTCAAGCTATTTCTAGTTGTCTGAATTTAAATACACTCATCACTAGCCTCACTCGTATTATTGTTGAAAACTCTGGCGCGAAAAAAGCTGTACTACTGCTTCCTGAAGAAGATAATTGGCAAGTTCGAGCCACTACTTTAACTGAAAATCAAGAAATAAAAACTATTCTGGAGGCAAAATCACTAGAAAATTGTCCAGATATTCCCATCAAAATTATTCACTATGTCAAAAATACCCAACAAACAGTTGTGATCGACAATTGTCAAACAGATATTCCTGGTTTAATCGGGAAATATATGTTGTCACATCAACCCCGGAGTATATTATGTAGTCCGATTATTAACCAAGGTCATTTAGTGGGGATTATTTATCTAGAAAATAAATTGACAAGTGGTGTATTTACTGCCAAACGGTTACAAGTTATTAATTTACTTTGTACTCAAGCGGCAATATCTCTAGAAAATGCCCAACTATACACTAATTTACAAACAAGTGAAGCTCGGTTTTTACGACTTGCAGAAAATTTACCAGGGATGATTTATCAATTCCAGCTTTCTGTAGATGGTATCACTTCATTTAACTATGTAAGTTCTGGATGCTATGGAATTTATGAAGTTTTACCAGAGGCAGCAGTAGCAGATGCTAATAACTTAATTTCTTTGATCCATCCAGAGGAAATAAATTATTTTTATGAGTCTGTAGCCATCTCTGCACAAACCTTACAGCCTTGGCAATATCAAGGTAGAATTATTACGTCTTCTGGTAAATTAAAATGGATTCAAGCTGTCTCTCGTCCTATCAAACAAGATGATGGAACAATTATTTGGGATGGCTTGGTATTAGATATCACTGAACGTAAACAAGCCGAAGCTGCTGTTAGGCAAAAATCTCAAGAATTAGAAAAAGCTTTACGAGATTTACAACAAGCACAATTACAAATTGTCCAAAGTGAAAAAATGTCTGCATTGGGTAATTTAGTCGCTGGCGTTGCCCATGAAATGAACAATCCTTTGGGCTTTATTTCAGCTACTCTCTTACAAGCTCAACCAACAATTTCTGATTTGAGTAAACACATTACACTATATCAAGAAGCACTGCCAAATCCCGGCGATGAAATTCAATCACATGCTGAAGAAATTGACTTAGATTATAGCTTGGAAGATTTGCCGAAGATGATGGATGCAATGGTCATGGCCTGCGATAGATTAAAAAATATCAGCACTTCTCTACGGACTTTTTCTCGCGCTGATAAAGACTATAAAGTGCCATTTAATATTCATGAAGGCATTGATAGCACCATATTAATTCTCAAACATCGTCTCAAAGCGAATGAACAACGTCCAGCAATTGAAGTTGTCACTAACTACGGTAATTTACCTCAAGTTCAATGTTTTCCAGGGCAATTAAATCAGGTATTTATGAATATTATTGCCAATGCTATTGATGCTTTAGAAGAATCTAATCATGGGCGTAGTTTTGCGGAAATCAGCACCAATCCTAACATAATTACTCTTACAACATTTATTGCAGATAATTATGTCCACATCTCAATTGCTGATAACGCAAACGGTATGAGTGAAGCAGTGAAACAAAAAATCTTTGACCATTTATTTACTACAAAAGCTGTGGGTCAAGGTACAGGTTTAGGTTTAGCTATAGCCAGACAAATTGTCGAGGAAATCCACAATGGAAAGTTGAGTTGTCATTCTGTTGTCGGTCAAGGTACTGAGTTTGTGATTGAAATTCCAGCATCAGTTTGAAAATTTCATATCCCCTAAACTCTTTTATTTTCCCTGGTGTCAATTACGCTATATCCACTTTTGTATTATGTTGTCTAATTTTGTAGTATATTAGGAACTTGTTGCTAATTGTGGTGGAAGTGATGACACCTTTATTGGAATACAAGACCCTTGTGAATGTGGAAGACGTAAAACATTTGGCTTTGGTTGTGGAACAAGCCTTTGTTGCGTCTGCTAGTGAGAGTGAAAGTTTCTTGAAATCGATTGGGTATGAGAACTTCCGGGTGATTTGTCGAGAAGGGAAAGTGGCTGGCGGATTAGCGACTTTACCGATGGGGATGTGGTTGGAGGGTAAATCTGTACCGATGGTGGGGATTGCTGGTGTGGGAATTGCGCCAGAATATCGCGGTGCTGGAGTTGCGATCGCACTTATGCAAAATATGCTGCAAGAACTCTATGCAAAAGGAATCCCCATTTCCGTTCTCTATCCCGCGACCCAACAACTTTACCGCAAAGCCGGATATGAACAAGCTGGTAACTATTGCAGTTGGGAAATTTCCACTCAAGATATCCGCTTACACAAGTCACCTTTAGCTTTACAACCAATTGCAAACCTGAATTGTGAAATCTTGCGTCAACTATATCAACAACAGGCACAACTAATTCATGGTTATTTAGACCGACATTCCAGTATTTGGCAAAGGTTAACTCAATCAGAAGAAAAAGAAACTGTTTATGGTTATTTAATGGGCAACCAAGACCAACCCGAAGGCTACATTATCTTGAGTCAGCATTCTCAGGCAAATCAGACAGTGATTAAAATTCGAGATTGGGTAGTTTTGAGTCATGCTGCGGCACAAACTTTCTGGTCTTTTTTGGCTAACCATCGTTCTACAATCAAAAAAGTCACTTGGCAAAGTTCGGTGATTGATTTTCTGACATTAGTATTACCAGAACAAACTGCCAAAATTAAACATCAAAATCGTTGGATGTTGCGGATTGTAGATGTATACAAAGCATTACAATTACGTGGTTATAAATTAGGAGTAGAAACCGAATTACATTTAGCAGTTAAAGATGATTTATTAACGGCTAATAATGATAAATTTATTCTTTCTATTGCTAATGGCAAAGGTGAAGTTAAGCAAGGTGGTAAAGGAGAATTACAGATAGATATTCAAGGATTAGCTTCTTTGTATACGGGTTTATTTAACCCTCATACTTTAAAATTAGCAGGAAAATTAGAAGCTCCAGACACAGCACTATTAGCAGCGACAGAAATTTTTACTAGTTCTGAGCCGTGGATGGCTGATTTCTTTTAAAAATTCCAAACTGTTCTGTGACAAAATAGTTTTATTATC
Organism: Aulosira sp. FACHB-615; assembly: GCF_014698045.1. Taxonomy (GTDB): domain Bacteria; phylum Cyanobacteriota; class Cyanobacteriia; order Cyanobacteriales; family Nostocaceae; genus Nostoc_B. Next base: position 63,636 of record NZ_JACJSE010000025.1, on the reverse strand, counting down.
CTGGAGACGATGCACTATGGTTTCCACAATTAAGCACCGTTACACTTTGGATGAATATCGCGCCATTGAAGAAAAAGCCGAAGGACGCAGCGAATATCGAGATGGAGAAATTTTCCCAATGCCAGGAGGAACGCTCAAACATAGCCGAATCGGTCGAAACATTTTGACTTATATTAGCTTTTTGCTGCGTGATACTTCATTTGAGCCAATTAACAGCGATTTACGCCTATGGATTCCTGAATATCGGCGGGGTGTATATCCAGATGTGATGGTTTTTGATGGAGAACCACAACTCAATGAAGGACGCTTAGATGAAGTATTGAATCCTACAGTAATTGTTGAAGTATTATCACCTAGTACCGCAGATTATGACCGACAACATAAGTTTCGGATGTATCGGTCTATTCCTAGTTTTAGTGAATATTTATTAATTGAACAGGATGAGCCTTTTGTTGAGAAATATACCAAGCAAACTCAAGGTTGGTTGCTGAGTGATTTTAAAGGTTTAGAGGGTTCGATTGCTTTGGAATCTGCCGGGATTGATTTACCAATAGCGGAAATTTATCGCGGCGTTGTATTTGAAATTTAGGTGAAAAACTTGCTGTTATTGTCATATCTACAAAAGATTGCGATCGCCCTACAATAACCAAGCAAATAAATCTCTCACAGTAAGTTGAAGTTCACTCATAAAAGATGGTAAAGAAATAAGTGCATCTGGCTCATCAAATACGGTAGTTTCTTGTTTGGGTTGATAAACAAAGACAGTTTGCTCATCTGGGTCAATTAACCAACCCATTTGAGTTCCATATTTTAAGCTATGAAGAATATTTTTTGTGACTTTCGTTTGATTCTGATCAGGAGATAAAATTTCAATTGTCCAGTCTGGAGCCAGAGCAAAAGTATTAGCTATTTCTCCATTTTCATCACGAGGAATTCTATCCCAAGTAAAAACTACAATATCAGGTACAATTGAACGTCCGCCAAATGTACAACGCAATTCAGGAAAGGCACGAGCAATGCGTTTTGGCTTGACTATATTATTGATGGCAGGGACAAATTCTCCTTGAATTGCGCTGTGTTTACCCTGTGGCATTGGTTTTTGGATAATTTGACCGTCAATATATTCTAAGCTCGGTTTAGTTTCTGGTAGTTTGAGAAATTCCTCTAACGTGATGGGTTGAGTAGGAGTTTTTACCATTGAGACTTCCTCGCATAATTACGAATAATTTATCTCACGCAGAGGCGCATACTTCGACTTACCTCGACTTCTCCTGACGGAGACGCTACGCGAACGCTCGGTACAAGTCGCTCAGTAACCAGAGGCGTGGAGAGGATGAGGAGTTAAACTCTTACTTCTCCGTGTCCTCCCGAAGTTTGCTCAACGCGGGGAACCCGCGCACGCAACTTCTCTCTGTATCTCTGTGGTTCGTTGAAAATCCTAAGCCGCGTAACAAATAGGGGTAGGTTTTAAACCCACCCCTGTGTTTTCTGATATTCTGCGCCCAACGGCTGCTGCTACGGGCTTTAAAACATCAACTAAGTTCACCATGTCTTCTAAAGACAGTGCTTGACGGGCATCGGAAACGGATTTTTCTGGTTCTGGGTGACACTCAATAATTAACCCATCTGCGCCACAAGCTACAGCCGCTTTGGCGACAGGTGCGACTAGTTCGCGTTTACCGACGGCGTGGGAAGGATCTACAATCACCGGTAAGTGAGTGATTTGTTTGAGGGCGGCGACTGCGCCTAAATCTAAGACGTTGCGGGTGTAATTGTCGAAACTGCGAATACCACGTTCACACAGCACGACATTTGGGTTTCCATGACTGAGGATATATTCAGCAGCCATAACGAATTCTTCTATGGTGGCGGCTAAACCACGCTTGAGCAAGATTGGTTTGTCAACTTGTCCCAAGGCTTTGAGTAAGTCGAAGTTTTGCATGTTGCGGCTACCAATTTGCAGCATATCAGCAGATGCGGCGACAGTTTCAATTTGCGAAATTGCCATAACTTCTGTAACTACTGGCATATTGTAGAGCGATCGCACTCTCGCTAAAACTTCTAATCCTGCTTCAGCCATACCTTGGAAAGCATAAGGCGAGGTGCGGGGTTTGTAAACACCACCCCGTAAGGCTTGTACGGGTGCAGATGATAGCTTTTGAGCAACTGTTTCCATTTGTTCTAAGCTTTCCACTGTACAAGGGCCGCCAATAATCACTAATTCTTCACCACCGAAGGCGACTGTCTCGGAAAGTTTCACAATTGTTTGGTGGTTGGGATGAGATTGGGAGGCTAGTTTGGCGTTAATCATGGTTTGATTCTCCGAAAATTATGAAGTCTGAAGTCTGAAATTAAAAAAGCCCGGAAACTGAGTGTTCCGGGCGCGTTCTGGCTCATTGGCATGACGCTATTTACCCGGAGTTTGCTCTAGGCCAAAAGTAAAAGCTGTAAAACCAGTTTGTGAAATTAGTCGTCATGTTCAATACTTCGAGAAAGATAGGTGACAGGTGACAGTTGGTTTTTTCATTTGTGCTGTCTGTACAGATACTCCTAAAAACAAAAAAACCGCAGAAGTCAGTTCTGCGGTTCATCGGGCGGTTTCCAATCGGAAACATGACTCACTCCCGGTGAACCGCCTTACGCCAAAAATAAAAGTAGTAATTGCTGCTGAACATATACGCTGGCATGAGATACAAAATTGAATATAAAGCTTCCTTGAGCTTCAAGATAACAAAAGCGATCGCTCACGTCAAGCACCACAGGACATCAAAAAGCGATAGACTCATTACAACTCTGGGAATGGAGGCTTGTGGCTAGTTGGTAACTGAAACAAGGGCTTTTAGGACATTCAAATGAGGCGAAGCCGTTCTCGCCAACCCTAAACAGCTTGGTTATTCAACTAGCACCAACATATATACTTTTGCGAAAAACTCAGTTTGATTATGCCCAGTTCCAAAATCTTCAGCAAATCTTTTGACACCCATGAAGCTTACCCTTGTCCAGTTTGTCGAGTCGGTAAAATATCACAAATGCCGTTAATGGAGACTATGGCTTGTGATTTTTGTCAAGAGATTTTTACTGTGAATATAGAGCAACAACAAATCAAAATGCCTTCGCGGCAACCGCCTTTGGTTTGGCGATGGAATGGCTTTAGCTGGACAGAAGCGCAGTTAGAAGGTGTGGAGTTGGGTTGGGGTTACGGATTTGCTGCGATCGCTTTTGTATTTTTCCCTACAACTTTAATTGGCATTGTGGCTTTTTATTTTCCCCCATCGCTGGATTCTCCCCTAACTTGGATACCATACATCTGGACTATATTAACTTTTTTGTCACATTTATCAATCATTTTGTGGATTATTGTTGAGGTTTATCAAATTCCTGTTGCGGCATATTTCAGAGCTATAAATCGGTGGCGAAATGGAGAAATAGGAAGATGACGGTGATACAGATAAAAAGGGACAATAACTACTGACTCATAATTACTGGATGGTACAAACCCCAGATTTATCTGTAAAATCATTCGCAAATCCAACATCATCCTTTCTCAATATATCCGTGGGGTTAATCACCAGTCTAAATTCTCAAATCTAAAATTGTCTGACAATCGACTATCAACAACATCCTATGAACGAGTTGGAGCGGTATTATCGAATATTAGAATTAGAGCCTGGTGCAACACTTGACGAAGTTAACCAGGCTTATAAAGATTTAGTCTTTGTCTGGCATCCTGACCGCCTTCCCAAAGATAATATCCGCTTGCAACAAAAAGCTCAAGAAAAGCTCAAAGCCATTAATGAAGCGCGGGATAAATTGCGTTCTTTTAACGGTCATTCGACCAATGGTAAGCATCATACTGCTACACACCATCCATCACCCCAACCAAATGGGAAGCATTATGCTGCATCACCATATCAGTCGCCTCAACCGAATGGTAAGTATGATAATGCGTCACACTATCAGTCGCCCCAGCCAAAAAGACCGTCACCAACTCCCAATCACACAGCAAACCAAAATCCAGATTTGAGTGGTAAAGATTTCAGTCGGGCTAATTTAAGTAACAAAGATTTATCTGGAAGAAACTTAAGTTATGCCAATTTAACGGGTGCAGACCTCAGCGATACTTTTATGCACAAAGTAATTTTGCGGGGGGCAAATTTATCAGAAGCCAATTTATTTAGAGCAAACCTACTTCTAGCCGATCTCAGAGAAGCCAATTTACGTAACGCTAACTTAATTGGCGCAGACTTGAGTGGTGCTGATTTGCGGGGGGCTGACTTGACTGGGGCAAAAATTCGTTCTGGCGATCGCTTGTTAGTGAAGTTGATTGGTGCTAATTTAGCAGGGGCGATTATGCCCGATGGTCACACTCATAGTTAACTAGTTCTGCTCCGTGCTAATTACACAATTACAAAATATTTTCACAACACCCATTAGCCAAAACAGTAATCAAAATCAATCCCGATGGATTGTCATTTTTTGGTATAGCTTAAGTCTAGCTTTTGCTATTATTTATATTCTGCTCGGAGTGCGACAAGCTTTCAGCAGTAAATATATAGTCAGCGACGATGCACGAGAATATATTTCTTGGATATATCGTTACTTTAACTCAGATTTATTTTCTGAGGATTTGATTGCTGATTATTTTCAATCAATCACCCCAATTGGATATGGGCTGCTTTATAAAATAGTTGTCGCTTTAAATATCGATCCAGTTTTTTTTAGCAAAATTTTCCCGATAGTTCTAGGAATAATTACAACTAGTTACTGCTTTCTCGTTTGTCTGCAAATATTTCCCATACCAATGACGGGATTTATTGCATCATTATTATTAAATCAAAGTCTCTGCTTACATGATGACTTATTTTCTGGAACTCCCAGAGATTTTATTTATCCTTTGTTTTTGGCGTTTTTATATTATTTAATCAGATTTTCTAAGTTGGGTATATTAATTGCGATCGCCCTGCAAGCTTTAATTTACCCTATCATAGCTTTTATCGATTTATTAATTGTATTTTTAACCTTATTTGACTGGCGAAACAAGCAGATAATTGTCTCTCGTAACCGCCAATCTTTTATATTATTTTTAGCAGCTACTCTAGTTGTCGGCATCACAATTTTACCTTATACTATTCAATCATCAAAGTTTGCCCCAGTAATTACTGCTGCTGTTGCCAGAACCATGCCAGACTACTGGGATGGAGGCAGAGTCAGCTTTTTTAGTCATAATATTATTAGTTACTGGTTTGACGGTCGAGATAGCGGTTTTTTCGCTTTAATTGCACCTCCACAATTGTTACTCGGCTTATTATTACCAATCATCCTCAAATTCAAGTCTCACTTTCCCCTGTCTCAGCAAATCCAAACAAAAATCAAAATCTTACCAAGGGTAGTAATAGCTAGTTTAATCATGTTTTTTACTGCTCATTTAATTGCTTTTAAACTGCACTGGCCTAGCCGCTATACCCATCATACTTTTAAGATGGTATTTGCTTTAGCCGCCGCAATTTTTATCACCTTAATTTTAGATGCTGTATGGCAATGGTTGAGACAAAGAGGCGAAAAGAATTTAATTTTGAGTACCATAGCAATTTTGTTTATAGGGCTGATTTCTTACCCTAGTAGCTTGAAAGTTTTTCCTAAAACCCCTTATGTAGAAGCTAAAGTTCCAGAATTATATAATTTCTTGCAAAAGCAACCACAAAATATTGTCATAGCCTCTACATCTGAAGAAGCAGATAATATACCTATCTTTGCTCAAAGAAAAATTTTAGTAGGCAAAGAATATGCTTTACCAATACATACCAAATATTACGTTCAGTTTCACAGGCGGATGCTTGATTTAATTGCTGCCCAATATAGTGAAGATATTAACCAAATTAACAACTTTATTCAAAAATATCACATAAGTTTTTGGCTATTAGAGCGTTCAGCGTTTGTCCCAGAATATATAGCTAAAAATTCTTGGTTACAACAATATCAGCCAGCAGCAGAACAGGCGATCGCCAAGTTAAATAAAACTCAGCCTATCTTAGCAACATTGATCAATTCTTGTACAGTTTTTGCAGCAGATAATTTAGTTCTTCTCAACACTTCATGTATAGAAGCAACACAGCCAAAAAAGTAAGAGAATAGAGTAGGGATATGTTACTAAGTAGAAGGACTAAATTAAACCTAACTTAAGTTTACCGGGTTTCGACACTTTGACAGGCTCAGTGCATCGCTGCGCTCGACCATCGTCTTCTCAAGGATTTCAGAAATAGTATTTCTACTCCCTACTCCCTACTCCCAGCCCAAATTACTATCTTTGATTGCAACTTGGGATAAATCTCTAAAATGGAAATCTCTCAACTTATGCTAACCGACACCATCAAATTGAAATTTGTAGATAAAAATTACGTATTTTAACGAATTACAAATTGAGATTTATCACAGAAAATGTAGCAATCAATACTTTTGTTACATCTCCTGCATTTTTCCGGCTGACATTAATTAGCTGAGTATGGCTGACACTAAAGATTTAAGTTAGGCTAAAGCCATTTGTGTGGGGATAACAAATATATATGCGCTCTACCAATGCTAAAAATACTTCTGTGAAAGATAATCAGACTATAACTTCCTCTACAAAAGAGTCTGTAACTCAATCGTCAAATCATCCCAGTTGGATTGTTGGCTTAGTTAACAACCTGAGTATCAGTCAAAAAATTGCTTGGGGTTATACTGTAGCTCTAGGTGCGGCTGTTGTTGGAACAGTCGCAGGATTTATGCTAGGTGATTACTATCAGCAACAAGCAATCATCGAAAAACAAGAAAAGTGGCAAGAAATTCAGTTAATTCGTAGTCTTAACTCTGTTTTATTAGAATTACAAGCTCATCAAGGTAAAATCGTAGTTTTTACAGATTTAAAACATTGGCAAGACGAACGCATTCATCTTATCCAGCACTCTGCCGAACTTCAAAAACTGTGGGCAGAACTAACAAATTACGTTAATCAACATCCTAATAAAAAAATATCAAACTTCTTACAAAATTATCAAAATATTCCCACAGTATATAGTCAACAAATAATAGCTATCTTAAATCAAAATTATCCATCTAATTTACAGGCTGAAAATATAGCCAATATAAAAGAAAAACTATTAATATTTTCCCAGAGTGAGATATATTTTAGATTACACGATACTACAGATGCTTTGGAAGAATTGCTCGAAACTTCTGAGGGGACTTTTCAACGCAAAGAAGTGGCGGTACTAGCTACAGAAAAAGTCCGAGACAGAATTATTATTATTAGTATGCTGTCATCGGTGGCGATCGCTATTATACTAGCCCACTACACCAGCCGAGCGATCGCACGTCCACTCAAAGCCGTTCACGATATTGCGCTGAAGGTAACTCAGGAATCTAACTTCAATTTACAAGCACCAGTCACCACAGCCGACGAAGTGGGGATGTTAGCCAACTCACTTAATCAACTCATTCAACGAGTTAATCAACTTTTAGCAGAACAGAAATCTGAAGCATCTCGACAATTAATTCAAAATGAGAAAATGTCGAGCCTTGGACAGATGTTAGCGGGAGTCGCCCACGAAATCAATAACCCCGTCAACTTTATTTATGGGAATCTTCAGCATACTAATGCTTACTTTCAAAATTTGTTAATGCTGCTAGAAGCCTACCAAGCCAAAATTCAAGATGATGAACTTGATGAGTTGGCTGAAGAAATTGACTTAGATTTTGTCAAACAAGACTTGCCAAAGTTATTACAATCTATGCAAGTGGGAGCTAACCGAGCTAAAGAAATTGTTTTAAGCTTGAAGAACTTCTCACGGTTAGATGAAAATGAATTTCATGCTGTAGATATTCACTCTTGTATAGAAAGTACATTATTGATTTTAAATAATCGTCTGAAAAAAAGAATTAATGTAGTGAAAAAATATGGCGAAATTCCCAATATACAAGGCTATGGCGGCGCATTATATCAAGTATTTATGAATATTTTATCTAATGCTATTGATGCTTTAGAAGAGTCCCATAATGAAGAGGAATATCAAGAAATTGTTATTTCTACGCAACAACTCAATGCGGATTTGATAGAAATCAAAATTACTGATAATGGTTCTGGTATTTCTCCAGAATATCAACAAAAAATATTTGAAACATTTTTTACTACTAAACCTATTGGAGTGGGAACAGGTTTAGGTTTGTCAATTAGCTATCAAATTATTGTCGAAAAACACAAAGGTCAACTAATTTGTGAATCTGAGTTTGGTGAAGGCACTACATTTGCGATCGTATTACCAATCAGACATTCAACTGATGATGATATCTCTTTAGAAGAGAGCGACTTAGCTCTAACAGTTAATGACTAGAACGTAGTTATCGCAATACCTGTTCACCAGGAATAGGTGTAATTTCTTCCTGTTCAATGGCTTGTAACCTTTTTTCAGCTTATTTTTAGTTTACTTATTTGGTATTGTAATTAAGAGTATCGCTTTAAATTAACATACTATCAAAAAATAAAATTTATCTATGAATGTTGCTATCATTGGTTGTGGTTATGTAGGTTGTGCAGTGGCTAAATATTGGCAGCAAAAGATGACTTTTATTGTTACCGCCACCACAACTACACCCGAACGCATCCCAGAACTTCAAACTGTAGCGCAAAAAGTTGTCATTGCTAAAGGAAACGACGCAGCCACAATGCAATCAGTTTTGCAAAATCAAGATGTAGTTTTGTTGAGTGTGGGGGCAAAAGGCGCAAATTTATATGAAGAAACTTATCTAGAAACTGCGAGAACTTTAGTGGAAATTTTGCCGCAGTTACCGAATATTCGCCAAATTATCTACACAGGCAGTTATTCTGTTTATGGCGATCGCAATGGTGCTACAGTCGATGAAGATACCCCAGTCGAACCAACCCATGCTTCAGGTGTAATTCTGCGAGAAACAGAAAAAGTATTACTCTCAGCCGCCAGTGAGAAATTGCGCGTTTGTATTTTGCGCCTGGGTGGAATTTATGGCAATAATCGAGAACTGATTAAAATATTTAGTCGTGCATCTGGTACAACTCGCCCCGGAAATGGCAAAGATGTCACGAATTGGATTCATTTAGATGATATTGTCAGCGCCATTGAATTTGCCCGTCAACACCACTTAAATGGTATTTATAATTTGGTTGATGACGCACATTTAACCAGCCAAGAATTACTAGATACTTTATTTGCAAAGCACAATTTACCGACAGTGCAATGGGATAGTTCAAAACCGAGTAACCGCCCATATAATGCCAATGTATCGAATCAAAAAATCAAAGATGCGGGGTACAAACTGATTCATCCGCAAATGATTTTTTGAATTTCTGGTAGGTGAAAGATAACAAACCACTATAGTACTGAGTACTGAATCAGTAAAAGATTACTCAACATTTTCCCACTTGGTAAATGTCATATCTTTTAACTCAGCACTCAGCACTTTCAACTCAGCACTCTTTATAAAGGACGATAAACGCGATAGTTGATTTCGGGGAAGATATTATCCATGACTTCGATTTTTTCTAGCCAACCACTGTCAACTTTACCGATTTTGACATCTTCATAAAGTTTATTAAAACGCATCAGGTGCGATCGCGTCCGGCGGACTGCATAAGGAACCATTGTTCCTGTCCGCATAATAAATGCCCAGTCAGAAGATTGTGCTAATAACAGTTCTCTTGCTGCTTGGTTTAGCGCCCGCCATTGCAATTCATCAGCAGGTTCCAACTTCGAGATTTCAATCATCCGTTCTGCGGCTTTGTGCAGATGGGGATAAATCCAAGCATTTGTTTCATTTAACCAATATTCGTGGAAACCTTTGTAACCCCAACTCGACTGAGAAGGACGGCAAACTTGCTGGCTGGGTTCGGCTCGGAGATAATCTGCCAAGTGAGTCATTTGATATGTACCTTGGTCATACCATGACTTACGGAATAGATAGTCAATAAACCAAGGGCCTTCATACCACCAATGTCCGAACAACTCAGCATCGTAGGGCGAAACAATAATCGGCGGACGCTGCATAATCCCATAAAGATGTTCAGCTTGCCGTTCGCGGTTATACATAAAGTTAGCAGCATGTTCGGCAGCTTTTTCCCTTGCCCAGTATGGATCATATAGTGCCTTATCAGATAAACCTAAACCGCGTCCGGTAATTTTATGGTATTTAATCCCCGTATTTTTGCGCTGACCATTGGGCATGATATAGGGTTTGATATACTCATATTCTGCCTCCCAGCCCAAATCTTTGTAAAATTCTCGATATTCGGCTGCACCAGGATAGCCCACCTCAGAAGACCATACCTGTTGTGAAGATTCATGGTCTCTACCAAACGCTGCTACCCCTGTTTCGGTAAAAATCGGCGCGTAGCTACCAAAACGCGGACGGGGACGAGCGTAAAGAATACCATGACCATCGGTGAGGAAGTAACGCAAGCCAGCATCAGCCAGCATTCTCTCCAGTCCTTCATAATAAGCGCATTCTGGCAACCAAATACCTCTAGGGGGACGACCAAAGGTTTGTTCGTAGTGTTCACAAGCTACTTGAATTTGCGCCCACACGGCTTGGGGATACATTTTCATCAATGGCAAGTAGCCGTGAGTAGCGCCACAAGTGATAATTTCTAAGTTATTGCTATCTTGGAATTGCTTAAAAGCAGTTACCAAATCACCGTTGTAGCGTTCCCACATTTCCCGCGCTTCGTTAAACTCAGTGGCGTAGTGTTCCGCGAGATAACGAATATGCCCATTGTTAACGTTATGCTCAATTTCTAGTTCTGTAAGTTCCTCTAATTTGGCTAAGTGAGCATCATAGCGTTCTTGCAATAGGGGATCACGTAGCATCGACACCAAAGGCGGTGTCATACTCATAGTGATTTTAAAGTCGATGCCGTCTCGCTTTAAGCCTTCAAAGACTTTTAGTAAAGGAATATATGTTTCGGTAATGGCTTCATAAAGCCATTCTTCCTCCAGCACATAGTCACTTTCTGGGTGACGAACGAAGGGCAGGTGTGCGTGAAGTACAAGCGCGACGTAGCCAATAGCCATAGTAATTTCGGGGTGATACTTGTAAATTTAAGGTCGAGGGGTTTAGCAGAAATTAACAATATTTTAAGACCTTCTGGGTATCGTCGCAGTCTGATTGTATTGAGAAAGTTGACTGTGGCAGATAGGGTAATCATGCAGAAGGCTGAAAGATTATGCACGCAGGTTGTTTGTGGAGAATGGGTGTAGGGGTGAAAGGGTATGGGGTGCAAGGGTTTTAATTACCTATACCCCTTTACCATCCTTTCAAACCCAGATTTTGCGTATCGCTGTGTAAGTCCTGGTATTAAGTCTCAGATCCCCGACTTCTTGAAGAAGTCGGGGATCTCTTGGTTCACAAATTTAGTATTCCCTTGATTTTTTTTAGTTTTTTGGAAAGAAAAATTATAGTATATGAACTCAATTCAATAGTAGTTAATTGAAGTAATTTTACTGAGGTAAAACACCCCAAATGGAGAGGTATTTCCTTAAATTATACATATTTGAATACCCCTAAAACCATCGTCTTATGAGACATACAACCCGTGAAAATCTAGAATAATTACTACTCATTTTTAGCTATTACTAACATAAAAAAATAATTGCTATACTGAAAAAACATTGAAAACAGACAGAAATCACTCAGCAAATTTATAGACAGTTGCTGAGGGTTAGGTATGGGTAAGACAACCCATTTCATGAGTTAACGAGTTAGACAAAAAATAAAATTATGAAGTACATCAGCAGCCTTTTAAGCACGCTGTTTGTTGGTGTAGGCATCTGTTCCTTACCTCAGTTTGCAGCGAATGCAGTTACTTTGGGTAGTGGTGCGATCGCTTTTGCTCAACCACCAACTCTAGTTAGTGCTAGTACGCCATACAATGAAACGAGTGTGTCGGATACGACATACTACTTTACCGTCAAAGTACCAGCCGCCGCCGGGGAATCTCTGCAACAGGTGACTTTTACTCAAATATCAGGCGCAGAAGAGATTGAGTTTAATTCCAATGATACATTTGCTTTTGTGGGTACAAGCGATCGCCGTGGCGAAAAGTTAGCCCTCAAATCGGTGGTTAGCAACGACAAACAAAATTTCACCGTCACCTTTGCTAACCCTGTACCACCAGACCAAACAGTAACAATCGGTTTGCGGACTTACCGTAATCCTTTTAATGATGGTGTCTACTTATTTGGCGTAAAAGCATTCCCATCTGGACAAGAAACCGTTGGTCAATTTCTCGGCGTAGGTCGTCTGCAATTTTATAAAGACACTTACTTAGAAGGATAGGAAGTGGAGATGAGGGAGTAGAGAGTAGAAATTTTCTACTATTAGCTATTATCTTTCCAGATATCACCTAACTAGCCTCTATTCCCTAATCCCTTACCTTAACAAAAACAATTAACCCAACTGATTAAATAAATCAGCCAAAATTACATTAGAAAATAAAAATCCTTCTGGGTCAGTCAATTGCAACCTTCCTTCTGTAACTTTTACCCAATCTTTCTCAATGTAAGGTTGCAAACATTGATAAATTTCCCCTATTTTCTCTTTACCAAACTCTGCTTGTAAGCAGGAAAGACTCACACCTTCAGCCAAGCGCAACCCCAACATTAAAGTTTCTAACAATACCTCGACTGCTGGAGTGATTTCACAGTCAATTTTGCAGCCTGCTTGTACCCATTGATAATATTCCTGAGTTTTCCGGGGGCGCGTGAAGCGTTTTTTGTTAGTGTAACTAGCTGCGCCCATCCCAAAGCCATAATAAGGGCGGTTTTCCCAATAAACGCGATTATGCTGACACTGGTGTCCAGGACGGGCATAATTAGAAATTTCATAATGGGCGTAACCTGCACCAGTCAAGACTTGCTGTCCCATTTGGTACATTTTGACAGTAGTTTCATCTGTTGGTAGAGGATTATCCCCTGGTTTGTAATAGCGATTAAAAGCTGTGCCTGGTTCAATGGTTAAATCATAGATAGATATGTGCGTCGGGTTGGTCGCCACGGCTTTTGCTAAAGAATCCGACCATTGATCTAAAGACTGATGTGGCAACCCAGAAATTAAATCTAGACTAAATTCGGGAATCTCGACTTTGTGAATTAGTTCAACAGCTGCAAAGATATCTTTAACGGAATGCGATCGCCCAGCTACTTTTAACAATTCTTCTTGAAAGGCTTGTACACCCAAACTCACCCGATTTACACCCAAACTCCGATAGCCAGAGATATGCGCCAAATCAAATGTACCTGGATCTACTTCCATTGAAATTTCAACTTGGGGCGCAATTCCAAAACGTTCTTCTAAAGCTTCTAGTATTTGTGCCAACTGCTGAGTTGATAGCAGTGAAGGAGTACCACCACCAAAGAAAATTGTCTGCAAAGATTGACCAAAACTAGGTGTATGGGCAATTTCTTGGCATAACACCTCTACGTAATGGGAGATTGTACCCGATGTTTCACCCCGTTGGCGATCGCCCACCACAAACACCGGGAAATCGCAATAAAAGCACCGTCGTCTGCAAAAAGGAATATGTACATAAGCAGAACTGACCATGCTAGAAACAGCAAATTTTTGATTCATTGTCAGCAATAATTACTTAACTTAACAAAGCATTACAAATTGCCAAAATAAAAAGTTTGTTTATGTTTTTTTATCGTTTCACAACAAAACCATGCAAAATATTAAAATAAAGCTCTTTAGTTATAATATTTGCAGATATTCCCTGCTTCCGCCCTTAGTCTAAGTCAATATTCATTGTTGTCTCTTAGCGATGAAGTCAGATGTTTTTGATTTCATCGGGTAAAACAATTGCAGGAAAACAACACAACCATGCTTGATGCCATTATTATTCTCTCATTCATTTTGGCAGCAGCAGGCATAGGTTTCTACAGCACCGATCTGCTACCTGATGGCACGCTAGATCGAGTGACCAATCTAGAAGCTTTACGCCTCACAGTTGCCGTCTTTGCCGCCATTATTGGCGGTGCAGTTGGACTGAGTTTTCAGACGACTTATCGTCGCCTAGAGGCGCAAGTCCGGGAAATGCCACTGGAAGCCATCTTAACCCGTGCCATTGGATTAGTCATTGGCTTACTACTAGCAAACTTAATGCTGGCTCCGTTATTTTTGCTACCTATACCGCCAGATTTTAGTTTTATTAAACCCTTAGTAGCAGTTGTTGGTAGTATTATTTTAGCTGTTACAGGTATGAATTTGGCAGATACCCACGGACGCGGATTACTGCGATTAATTAATCCGAATACTGTGGAGACAATGGTAGCAGAAGGTACATTAAAACCTGCCAATACCAAAGTTTTAGATACTAGCTGCATAATTGATGGTCGGATTGAAGCACTACTAGAAACAGGGTTTTTAGAAGGGCCAATCATCGTGCCACAATTTGTCTTACAAGAATTGCAGCAAGTAGCTGATGCCAGTAAAGACCAAAAGCGAGTCCGGGGAAGACGCGGTTTAGAAATTCTTAACCGCATTAAAGAAGCTTACCCAGAACGTATTTTAATTAACCCCATCGACTACGATGATATTGCCACCGTAGACGCGAAATTAGTCCGCTTTGCCCAAGAAATCAACGCAACACTACTAACCAACGACTACAACTTGTCAAAAGTAGCCAGCGTGCAGAAAGTACCTGTGTTGAACGTCAACGATTTAGTTAATGCCGTCCGTCCGACTTATTTACCAGGCGATAACCTCGACCTCAAAATTCTCAAAGAAGGTAAAGAACCAAGTCAAGGTATTGGCTACCTAGATGACGGCACAATGGTTGTCGTAGAAGAAGGGAGTAGTTATGTCGGGGGTGAACTGCGGGTAGTTGTCACCAGCGCCTTACAAACCTCCGCCGGACGCATGATTTTTGCCAAACCCCAAGCTTCAGCATTGGCGTGAGGGAAATGTCTGGTTCAATCACAATTAAATCATGCACAAGTAATGCGATCGGTGTAGTAACCCTGCACCGATTATTTTTTTTGGTTTTATAAATTAAAGACTAAATTAAAGACTAAATTTAAGGTTGTGTTAGTTGCGCTCATGATTTTCTAAAGATTTTTTACACTTCTCTTAATTGATAGCGAAGCTATTTTTCAGCTTCGAGAGAAGGTCATTAATACTCTCGTAATCCCAGTCATCCACTCGTTGGTTGTCTGGGATTTTTCGTTGCACTTCTAAATAGAAGTAGGCTAACGCCTACTAAGTAGTGAGTAGGTAGAAATCCTATTGCCTCCGGTTCGAGATTATTTTTGTTTTCCCTTCGGGTTGATGAATTGTGATTTTTTTAGGAGTAAATGATGTCTTTACTTACAACTATTGGATATATTCGTCGTGACCTTAATACCCTTCGTTATTGGAGTAAACATCAATTTGCTATGAAGGCTATGCCCTCTAGTCGGTTTGTTTTTGGTCGAACTCATAAGTGGTTCATGTATGAGGTAATACTTAATTATCCTCCAGTTATTAAAAAGGGTAGTTGGGATTATAGAGTTCATCGTTTAGGTAATTTGATTTATCCTGCTTGGGATTGCGCTCTGTTATCTCATTACAGTCCTGGTGGACGGATGCTTCGACATTGTGATCACTCTGTTTTTGAACCACAAGTAGTTTTAGTCAATATTGGACAAGCTACATTTTGCATTGACGATCAAGAATATGATCTTCATGATGGTCAAGTTATTTCTTTTGATTCCAGTATTCCTCACGAGTTGTTACCAGTCGTATCTGAACGTTGGTCATTAACCTACCGCAAAATTCAGCCGCAATATTTACGGTTATAAATTCTCGTAAGTCTTTTGCTGCTTGCTTTTGATAAGATTATTACTCTCTCCGTTACCACTCATTATTTTAAATTTCTGTGATTTGCGATTCCATCTAAAAGACACAGTTTCCTGATTTACCTCATTCATCTCTTCACTACCATTAATGAGGTCTTGGTTATTTTCCTCTAACTCCTGCATATAATGTCTGAGTACACCCCCAACAGCAACTGCTCTGGTTTTGTGCAACTGGCGGGTTAACTCTAAAAACCATTCTCTATCAGCTACTAAGTCTGATTCCTTCACCTGATACTTGAGAATTTCAGGAATTAATATTTTGGGGTCATGGTGTTTTGCGATCGCGCTAATATGAACGACTGGCTGGTAATCAATTCGTAAGCACTGCTGCCATAATGCCACCCATTTGGCTTGAGACAAGTAGCCATGACTAAAATAAGAAGGCTGCACCATTGCCAAAATATGTAAATGTGGATGTGCAGATACTCCATCCCTACCCTTAGTTACTTCTAGCGATTTAATCCAACCCTTTGCAGGCCAAGCTTTCAATTCAGATAATCGCTTAAAAGCTTTGTTCATCTCATCCAAGGTTTTTCTGAGTTCCAAAATTTGGCAATTCTTTACTGTCAAAGTGATAAACAACCAACGATACTTGGAATAATCTGTAACAACTTGTGGCAATATTTTATAAGCTTTGGCTTTCCACATGAGCGATCGCCGCCACTGACAAACAGGACAGTGACGAACCCTGCAAAATCTTGTTTGGAATAACTTGAGTTTGACAGTTCCATCCGCCTCTTCTGAAGAGAGTTGAAACTCTAAAAACTCAGAACAAGTTTTGATTCGCCAAGCATAATTGTTTAACGTATGATCAACTGCTGTAGCGTAATAATTAGAAATCAGTTCAGCATTAGTTCTATGTTTATCCCAAGTTTTACCTATATTTGTAATATCGCTTAAACTCAATGAATTTTGAGGTTTGCTAAATTGGTTTAGCGATAATAAGTTAAAGTCAATAATATTGATATCTGATTGTTGAGCAGACACAAAGATTCTGTAAGTTGTTTGGTTAACAAATTTCAAACTAACATTAACTCAAACATCAAGCCTCAGTGATAATACAGCACAATTCCATTTTTTTAAACCCAATTAGGCAATTCCTCATAATACTTAAAAACAGTTTGCTTTTTCTCTAGCGCAGCTAGATTTACTCTAATGTCTTTGCCTAGCTACATTTGTTAATATGCGAAAATCAAAACTATTCAACTAAGATAATATGATAACTTAAAAAGTTAACCAATTTTCTAATTGTAAATCTTTAACTCTGCTTAAATCAGAATCGTGAGAAACTAAAATTAAATTATTAACTATAGCGGTAGCAGCTATCAAAATATCTGCATCCTGAATAATTGTGCCTCTGCCTTTTAAGTCAGCATAAATTTCTGCGGCTTTTTGAAAAATTCTAAGATCATCCAAAAATAAAATAGGATAATCTTGGCAAAATTGTTGAAACAAAGCTAATTTTCTAATGGTATTGCTACTTAACAACCCTCTTTGAATTTCATAGTATGTTATGCCACTAATACCCAGAAATTCACCTTTTCGCCTTATTTCTGTAATTTTCAATCCTATTTGAATGTTTTGTTTTAGTGATGCTGAAACAATATTAGTATCTAATAAATAACCCATCTATCCTCGTTTTACAGCTTCATCAAAAAGTTGCATTTGCTCTGGAGTAAAATCATTGAGCATTCCTGAAACTAAATGTAAAGATAAAATACTTTTTACCCGTTTTGTTAATTCTTCTTCAGAAATACTATTAATATCTGGAACAGAGCTTGGGTCAAAAGTACGATTAATTAGTTCAATCATTTCTCGTTTATCTAAGTTTTCTTGATAAATAGGATTATTATCAATTAATATTGTGACAATTTCGGTTAATTTCTGAAAGTTAGATTGATAATTAATCAAAGTCATATTGAAAAACCCTCAAAATAAGGCAATTAAATTCTATGTTAGCAGCTAGAATTTAACTGAAAATATAGAAATTGACAAAAAACAGATGCTTCCTTTGTGGAGGCGGCTTGCCGCAGGCTACGCAGATGGATGCAGATAAATTTGTACCTCAGCAGACTGGTAAATGCTATATGTGACTAAAGAGTATTAGTAATCGAAGTCACCACCGCCCATACCAGCACCAGCAGCAGTAGAAGCAGCGCCTTACAAACCTTTGCCGGACGCATGATTTTTGCCAAACCCCAGGCTTCAGCATTGGCGTGAGGGAAATGTCTGGTGCAATTACAATTCAATTATGCACAAGTAATGCGATCGCTGTAGCAACCATTTTTTATGAAGTAAGTAAATTGCAATCAATATATAAGTCAATCTACATTAAATATAATTGCAAAAAAATTCATAACAGGCATAATCAATAACGTGAAGATTTTAGTCATACCATGAGCAACATTCCCCAAGCTGGACAACCTGCCCCTATTTTTACTACACCAGACCAAAATGATAATTTAGTCAGCTTAGATGATTTTAGTGGTCAATGGGTTGTCCTTTATTTTTATCCTAAAGATGACACCCCTGGTTGCACCACAGAAGCCCAAGACTTTACCCAATTAAATTCAGAATTTAGCAAATTGGGAGCTAAAATTATCGGCGTTAGCCCAGATTCTATTAAATCTCATTGTAAGTTTATCAACAAACATAACTTGTCAATTACCTTGTTGAGTGACCCAGAACACCAATTAGCAGATTCTTATGGTGCGTGGCGATTAAAAAAGTTTATGGGTAAAGAATATATGGGAATTGTGCGCTCAACTTTCCTCATTTCCCCAGATAAAATCATTGCTTATGCTTGGCCGAATGTCAAAGCTAAAGGTCATGCTCAAGCTGTACTCAATAAATTATCAGAATTAGCAAATCATTAAATATATGAAACCACCACGCCTGATAATTAGTAAATTAACTTTACTGGCAATAACTTGCATATTCGGAGTGCAAAATTCTGCCCTGTCCCAGTCTCCAACTCCCGCACTTTTGCCATTTTTTGATGATATTAATAACCCAGTTCCAGTTGGATTTCCCAGAGGACAGCAGTTAGATATTTCGCCAAAACCGCCTATACTCAATGCTTTTGATGGTTCGGTTCTGAAAACTTGTGGTGCGATTGGTACAAGAGTCCAACCAAATCAGTTTAAACAATTACTATTATCTTATCCCAATGTATTGCGAAAAATTCAACAAGCTAGTGGTGGCGAAATCCGTTCTGGTCGCCGCAGTCAAAACCAATTTCTTGAAGATTTAACTAATGTTTGGTTTAAGAATAAAGGATTTGAACATATTTTTTGTGGTGAAATCTATAACGCCAATGATATTGGTGGGTTACATTTTGCTGGCAGATATTTGCAACTCCAAAACTCAGGTATGGCTGGCAGATTACCCAATAATCAAAGGCGGGAAGAAGTTGTTCCAGGTGTTATCTATACCTTGGGAGTAGTGATTAAACAAAATAACAGAACCGTTACAGATGTAATTAAGGGCTATAGTTATCTCAGCAATGCCGAAGAAATGTTAATTGATGCCACTAGAGCATTTAAATTACAAGGAAATCAAGAAGGGGCTTGTATTTATAATGTTCGTGACTCAGAAACAGGTACAACCTTTCCTACTGTTTTTGTCAGAAAAAACAAAGCAATTGTGACTTTTTATCCTGATGCTACTCCCCAAGGGACAAAATGTAGAAATTGATCCCTAGTTGCAGTCAAAGATAGTAATTTAGGGTGAGAGTAGGGAGTAGGGAGTGGGATATTCGTTCCACCCAACCTACATTCATTTTTTCTATCAACTCTCACCTATCACTGATACCCCTTCCAAGGAGTAACTTCCAGTTTGCCATTAGGATTAAACACTACTTGGAAATGAGCCAGAGGTTCTTGGTTGTTTGGTGCTGCGCCATTGGAACCATAAACAGATTGAAACATATTTGGCAATGGTGTTTCACGGAAATGATCAAAGGCAACTTGATTTAATGGTTCATAATCAGTGATGATGCCATCTTTATTGATGGCGACTCGATAGCGTAAATCTTTGGTGTAGCTGGGAGTACCTTTCCAATTTTGGCGAATTGTGTTGTATAGCTTTTCGTTTAATTCTTTAACGGTGTTAGCATCTGTAATTTTCTGCCCTACTACCTGTGGTGTACCAGCATAACCGCGCCAAGGACTAACTTCTAACACCCCTTTGCTAGTAAACACTACTTTAAATTGGGCTATGGGTTCATTATTAATTGCCGAACGTTTTGCCGGGTTGTAAAGCAGTTTAGGTAATGGAGTGAAATTAACGCCTTCATTTGACCCTTGATTTACTGCCTTATAACCAACGATCGCACCATCACCAGCTACACCAACACGATAGACTAAATCTTCCTTGACTGTCGAGCGATCGCTCCAAGCCGGGTCAATTTGATTCCACACCTGACGATTTAAAGCCCGTAGTTGAGATGGGTCAGTAATTTCGGCTGTTGTATTTAATAAGGCTTCTAAATCGGTGGTTGGGGGTGCGGTGGCGGCTGTAGTGGGAGTGGCGCTGGGTGTCGCTGTCGGTGTGGCGCTGGCTACGGGAGTTGTCGCTGCGGTGGGGGTAGGAACAGCAGTTGTCGTTGGTGTGGGAGTGGCGCTGCTTTGGGTTTCTGGTTGCGCTTCTGGTGTGCGGACTTGGGGGGGTGGAATCAAACTAAAAGCAACCGCCGCAACAGCTACACTCGCAACTCCAATACTGGCTGGTAGTGCTTGCTTGACGACAAGTTCACTAGCACCACTGTAGCGTCGGGGTATTGGTTGTAATTCGAGGGCTAACTCCGGTAGGGTCTGGGTATCGGCAAAAAACTGATCTACTGCTTCCACCAAATCAAATAACTGCACCGTATTCATATCAATTTGAATCGGTGATTTATTTGCCTGAGAACCCAAAGCTTCAGTACTGCTTTCAGAATGTACAATTAGCCGATGACGGTTATGGTCAATTTTTTGCAGTTCTACTAATTCTGAGTCTTGGTTATGGGCTTGGGGGTTGGGGATATTGCTTAAAAATTCTTGTCCATAAGCACTCACAGCCCTCACCAAACTTTCAAAAAATTCTCGACCTCCCACTAGAGGCTGCTTATAACCAGATATATAGCATTCTACATTGACCAATATCGATAATTCTGGGCGGAGTTCTTGTAAATGTGCTGCCCTGGAAGCATCGCTTAAACCCTCTAAAAGCAACGTACAGTTAGGTAAACTGTATTTCCGTTGAATGTTCATTCCACTTCCCCATCAAAAAGACTAATCCAGAATCGCTGCATTCCGGCCGTACCAGTACAAAATAGAAGTTTTTCTAACAAATTAATGGCTAACTCATCTAATTTTTCATCAGATGTTAATGCTAGTACCCCAGAGCGCCGCGCATTCATTCTGCTTTTAAAATGCACTCGAAAGCGTTCTAGGTAATTAGATAAACGCAAGTTTTGTTCCAGGGGGATTTGTTTTTCATTCATTTGCTGATATATCATCAGCATCTGACGGATGACCACGGTTAACCGCCGTGCAATGTAGCAAGCAATAACTACTAAAGCCTTGGCTTCTATAATTGTTAAGGGTCTGCGGATATTAGCGCGGCGCATGGGGTTAGAGCTACGCATCCGCCATAAATTTACCCGATTTTTAATAATATCTTTTAAATCCAACTCTTCTGCAAAGGCCAAAATTGCTTCGGAACCACCGAGTTCTAAAGCTTCAATGGCCAATAAGATGAGGTCGATTTGTAGCCGAGTTCTGGGCGGACATCCTTGTCCTGCGATCGCCGGATCTGGTAACGTATCCAGAATCATAGGCGTTGATGCAGGTGCGGGACTGTTGAACGGCGTTAAGCTCGCGGAGACATTCATTCTATAAATTACCTTGTGCGCTTCCAACAGACTAGATACACTAGTACAACTAAATTTAAGATAAGTAGCCAAAAAATAACATTAAACCTGTGGCAGTAGCCATAATACCTGACGTATACATGACTTAACTTGTTCTACTCCAAAGCTCTCATATACTTAAATTTCCCTTTTTACAGCATCAGTTTACCTTCTTGTATTGAGTACCATTCCATAATTTAAGCTTGGTGTAGATTCTCACTATCGTCAATGGATGATGATACTAGAGCCTCAAATCTAGCGTATGACATTATAGTGTACGATTTTTCAGGGAATGGGAATTGGCAAAAGAAAAGTCTCAAGTATGAACTTTAAAGTCTGAAATTTCAGGTTTTAGCTTTGATTCATGACCAATCCTACTCCCCACTCCCTACTCCCTATTTTTTAACTGTTTATGGACTTAAAATCTCTAATTCGTGAAATTCCCGATTATCCCAAGCCCGGTATTTTATTTCGAGATATTACTACTTTACTGCGCGATCGCGACGGATTGCGATACACTATTGACTTTTTCACAGAAAAATGCAATGAAGCGGGATTTCAAGCAGATTATGTGATTGGGATGGAGTCACGGGGATTTATTTTTGGCGCTCCCCTAGCTTATAAATTAGGGGCTGGGTTTATTCCCGTCCGCAAAAAAGGCAAGTTACCCGCCGCCGTTCACTCCATTGAATATGAACTAGAGTACGGTACTGACTGTTTGGAAATGCACCAAGACGCGTTGCATCCAGGGAGCCGCGTTTTAATTGTGGATGATTTAATTGCTACAGGTGGTACAGCCGGTGCGACAGCCAAGTTAGTTCAAAAGCTTGAGTGTGAACTCGTAGGTTTTGGGTTTATTATCGAGCTACGGGATTTACAAGGGCGGAATAATCTCCCCAATT
The DNA here is from genome assembly GCF_014698045.1 of Aulosira sp. FACHB-615. Classification (GTDB taxonomy): domain Bacteria; phylum Cyanobacteriota; class Cyanobacteriia; order Cyanobacteriales; family Nostocaceae; genus Nostoc_B. Next base: position 40,945 of record NZ_JACJSE010000025.1, on the reverse strand, counting down.
TGCCGATTATCTCGTTAATTGAATATTAGTCAATGGTCATTAGCCATTGGTCGTTAGTCATTTGACTAATGGCAAAGAACAAAGGACAGAGGACAGAGGACAAAATAAAAATGACAGCTACAAAAATTTCCTTGGAGACCAGTCGAGATTGGCTAATTCGGCTAATTACGAGTGAAACTTTTATTTATGTGATGAAACGGGTATTACAAGCGTTGTTTACCTTACTTTTGGCATCGGCGCTGTCGTTTTTCATCATCAAATTGTCTCCAGGAGATTATGTAGATACTCTGCGACAAAATCCCAAAATTTCCCCAGAACGAATTGAGGAAATTAGAAGACAGTTTGGGTTAGATAAGTCTTGGCCTGAGCAATATTTCTTGTGGTTGTGGCGGATATTTACCAGAGGGGATTTTGGTACAAGTTTTGTCTATCAGCGTTCTGTAGCTTCCCTGTTATGGGAACGTGTACCGGCAACCTTATTATTAGCGATCGCTTCTTTAATTGTGACATGGGCGATCGCTATTCCTCTCGGCATTGTTGCAGCTGTGAAGCAAAATCGCCCAACAGACCGCATCTTACAAGTCATTAGTTATGCCGGACAAGGCTTTCCCAGCTTTATCACGGCACTATTTTTATTAATCTTTGCCCAATTTACCTCGCCTTTATTTCCCGTCGGTAGTATGACCAGCATTAATCATGCTGATTTATCCTGGTTTGGTAAAATTGTTGATATCGGCTGGCACATGATTTTACCCACAATTGCCTTGAGTGTTACCAGTTTTGCTGGTTTGCAACGCATTACCCGTGGGGAATTGTTAGATGTTCTCCGTCAAGATTATATCCAAACAGCCCGCGCCAAAGGACTGCCAGAAAATCGCGTCATTTACGTTCATGCACTGCGTAACGCTATTAACCCCCTAATTACTTTGCTAGGTTTTGAGTTAGCCAGTTTATTAGGCGGTGCATTCATCGCGGAACAGTTCTTTAACTGGCCTGGTTTAGGGAGATTAACTTTACAGGCGGTTATCGCTAAAGACCAATACTTAGTTATGGCGAGTTTGGTGATGAGTGCGGTGCTATTGAATGTCGGTAACTTACTCGCAGATTTAATGTTAAAAGCAGCCGATCCTCGAATTAAGTTAGATGCTTAAATAATTTAGTCAATGGTCATTCGTCCTTTGTCATTATGCTTTCCGACGTTTATTATCTAGTGCGTTCCAAAACAGATGGTCGTTATTTAACAGCACGTCCCAACTCGGAAGAGTTAGGTTACATATTACTGTTTAGAGAAAGTTTTGATGCTTTAAGCTATCTCAATACTCATGCAGCAGAGGTAGCAAACCGCTTTGCTGTAGAGTCTCTCCCTGGAAGCCAACTCAGCAGCTTGCTCAAACGCTGGGGTTTTCTTGGAGTAGCGATTGTTACTGACCCTCTGTTACCCAAAGTAGAATTTTTACAGCATGGTTGAGTAGAGTCATTGGTCATTTGTCATTCGTCATTGGTTAATGGTCAATAACACCAAGCTCTCCCCTACTCCCCTGCGGTCTTTTGCGAGAAATTAAAATCACCTTCTCCGGGGGGGAGTGGGTGTTTTTTGAAACGAGGCTATCAGTAAACAAACAATACCTATACTGATAAAAGAATCGGCAATATTAAATACAGCAAAATTAATCAACCGTAAATCTAGAAAATCTACTACATAGCCTAAAACAAAGCGATCGATACCATTACCCATCGCCCCGCCTAAAATTAAACCATAACCCAACTGATCCCAACGACTGAGCATTGAGCCGAACAAACCCAAGGCGATTAATACTAAACTGACTCCTAAAGATAACCAGCGTAACCACTCCACCTTGCCACTGAATAGGCTAAAAGCTGCACCAGTGTTAGTCACATAAGTAAAGTGAAATACCCCTGGGATGAGTGGTAATGTATCTCCTAATTTAAAGGTTTGGACAACCCAATATTTAGTCAGTTGATCTAAGAAAAAAGCGATAAAGGCAGCAATCCAAAACAGGCGATTTTTTAAATTCATAGTGAGTTAATTCAGCGTCATTAGTCATTGGTCATTAGTCATTAGCTTTTGACAAAGGACAAATGACAATGGACTAATAACTAATAAAACATTAAATGGCGTAATAAATAAGCGATTGAGGTAACAGCACAAATGACAACTAATTGTCCTGGTACGGCAAACCACGAGTATTTCAGAATTGCTTGGATTAAGGAGAGATTTTCTGTACCTTGCCACTGAAAAAAGTAACTCATGGTCAAATAAGTAATACCGCAGAAGTGAATGGTTAACAAGCCACAAATACAACTAAATGCCAAAGATTCTAGTTTTGGTCTGGCTTGAAACGCCAAAAATCCACAAATCCACGCTCCAGGAATAAAGCCTAAAAGATAGCCAAACTGGGACAGTCTGACATAACCTAGACCTCCACCTTCGGAGAATACAGGCAATAAAGTTAATCCCATAACTAAGTACGCAATTTGTGAGAGCGCCCCAGCATTCTGCCCTCCCAAACAACCTACCAGTAAGACGGCACCAATTTGAAAGCTAACACCTAAAGAAAAGGTTTGAATTCCATGTTGAGTCCAACTCCAAGGCCAGGTGATACTATATGCTTCCAAAAATGTGCCACCCATTGTTAGGAGTAAGCCAATCATAGACCATAATAATTGAACGGTTCCCACAATATCTGTACTTTCAGCTATGAATCTCTTAAATATGCTCAAAGACGGTAATTTTTAGGTTTTAAGTGAATTAACTAGAATATGTTTATCCTCAAGAACTATGCTTAATCAGTTTTAGATCCCCGATTTCTTGAGGAAGTCGGGGATCTAGTTGTTCGTCAATGATTGAGGATGGGGTACTGAGAGGAATTTCCCCTTTATCCCCGCCTGTTGCCAAGTGTTTACTACTTCAAAGCAACTTCGATGCTGGCTACAGAAACTTCTTTAGTTGCTGGTTCAAGGGTAACTTGATTATTTGCTGCGGATGCTTTCCACCACAAGATAATCGCGGGGGTAACACCTAAAACTAAACCCAGCAATACGGGAATAGAGAAACCAGCAGCCAAGCTCATCACGGTAGCAAAACCAAAGTTACTTAAGTAGACTACTAAAGGTAGATTTAGTTGCGATCGCTCAAATTTAATTGGCTGATTTTTCCACAACAATGCTGCTACTGTCATGAATACTGCACCAGTACCTAACCAACCAGCAAAGTTTTGATAAGGCATTCCAAAGAAAGCGCCTGGTTGTTGCCAATACCAGAAGGGTAGGGTAGTTTGACTCATGGCTGGGTCTAGCACAAAATCCCAGGAGGTTAGCAGCAAAGAACCCAAGCCAATTGCGCTAATATGCCGCCACAAGCTTGGTTTTGTATCTACTTCTAAGCCAGCACGGGCTAACAAGTAAGATACACAGCCTAAATAAAACCACGATAAGGGAATTGTAAAGGGAACTAAACCACCTATTTTATATCCCAAGCCGCTTAAATATTGATAGTGACCAAAAGGAAAGCCTGTACTGGTTCCTAATAATTCACTAGTTAAAGAAATTAATACAGCAGGCAGCAGAAATGCCATAGCACGACCCACACCCAATGTCCGCAAGGCATACAACAATACGGCTGCTGCACCCAAAATCATATAAACTACACCACCACCAGCCATACTCCACTGCATGGCAGTCTGTCCAAATTCAGACAAGTTCAAAATGAGTTCGGCATTGGGTACAACCAATAATATCCCTACCAACCCAAACACCATTGACACAATATGACCGATGAGGCTTACACGCTCAACGACAACAAGTTGTTTCATGACAATTCCTTAATCAGATGTGATACTTTGCTACTCTGCTGCTAACAGTTTACAAATGTTTACGAAAATATTTAACTAGTTTGTACCGTAATTATTGGGAAATTTAGAGAATTTGCGGACGGACTATTGATTACGTTTGGCAAAAATAGGATGATAAACATATAGTCTAAGTCATTCTCGTCGAAATATACTCAAACTAACCCAGCTTTCTGGAAGAAAGCGATCGCCTTTACTACCGCCAGCATCACAACTCCTACAACTATGGTCATGTCGGCTAAAAGACACATGAGCAACACCGCAGGAGATTAGAGTCAAGGCTTTTGCGCTTTACCCACTGATGCACCCATATCAAAACCAAGTAGTTGATTATGATACATCAGAAATCAGAATATGGTTTCTATCTAGCTTTAATGACTCAACCTGTATAGTTTACTGACTGGTAATCTGCTGCATCAGTTGAAGTTTTTAGTCATGGAAAATTTATTTAAAGTATCACTTTACTTATTCATCATGAGAGCAACTTATGTCTATTTTCAAAAACCTTCCCTGGACATCACTATTATTAGTACTGATTAGTTATAGTACCCTGGGCTGGGTGTTATCAGAAGCACACATGCCTTTGTCTCTTTGGATAGTCATCGTAGTTGGGATATTAGTTTTACTATCAAGTTTAGCTATTCCCTTTTTAGCAATGGCTAATTACTCTAGTGTATTTTTTGAGTCGAGTATCAAAACTTTTTTTATTGCCGTGTTTGGGGCATTTTTATTTTTCCTGATGGTTGCTTGGTTTCGCCTCTTTCTCGATACCTTACTGATTATTGCGGCGGCAATTTTAGCAAAAATTGATTTTTACACAGCCGGATTTAATGGTAGATCAGCCTTTTTAATTACATCCTTATTTTCATTAGTAGGTATAGCTTGCGGTGCAATTCTCCACGAAGAATTTGCTATATACACATCTATGCGTTAAAGGAGGCAGAAGGCAGGAGGTTTTTATTCAGCTATAGGATTCAGACTCCTCCTGAATAATAGCCACCAAATTAAAAATTTGGTGCGGTGTATAACCTCCTAACTCCTGCCTTCATTGATAAATAAATGAGGGTGGAAGTGACCAACCCTCATTTGTTATCAACCATTCTGGCTAATTAATCACATAACCAAGCGTCTAGCTGGCTACGGCTTCAGTGGGTGCAGCAACTGGATAAATGCTGACTTTCTTGCGAGATTTGCCTTTTCTTTCAAAGGTGACAACGCCATCAATTAAGGCAAACAAAGTGTCATCGCTACCGATACCTACATTGTTACCGGGGTGAAATTTTGTGCCACGTTGACGTACAAGAATATTACCTGCACGTACAACTTGACCACCAAAGCGTTTGACACCTAGACGCTGGGCATTAGAATCACGGCCGTTGCGTGTACTACCTGTTCCTTTCTTATGAGCCATAATTTCCTTGTTATGCTTATTTTTCTATGATTCAGCAGTGGTTTCCGCAGAGGAATCATCAGCTACAGCCGCCGCTTCCGATGCTGTAAATACCTGACCATCGAGAGTAATGGAGTTAATCAACAGTCTGGTAATTTCTTGGCGATGACCACGTTTTTTGCGGGTTTTCTTCTTCGGCTTCATTTTGTAGACTATGACTTTGCGTCCTCGGAAATGGCGCAATACAGTTCCTTCTACAGTTGCCCCAGATACTAGAGGCTGACCGATGCTGAGTCCACCGTCATGTTGTACTAGTAGTACAGAATTTATTGTAACTTTTTCGTCTGGTTGGGCAGTTAGCAGTTCAATGTCGTAAAAACGACCAGGCTCAACTTTAAGTTGTTTACCACCAGTTTCAATAATCGCGTAGGTCATTAAATTGTCCTTGGAGTTGCCGTACAGGTAGCTAACAAAAATCTCTTGTAGAGAAGGCGATATATCAAAACTTGATGAATCGCTGTGGTTAGCCTTTGTGGTGTGTCTACCTGATCCGAGCAGGAATAAGACAGACAATCTAAAATCATAATTTATTTATAGGAATAACGTCAATATAAATATGCACAGAGGTTGTCTGTGGACAATTGGGTAAGGGTGCAGAGGACTCATATAGGAATATGGTTTGATTCCTGAATCTAATTGTGTAGGTAGGGAGTAGGGAATGGGGAGTAGGGAGTAGGAAAGAAGCCTGATCTGGGTGTACTGATTTTTTTCCCAAATCAAATATGAGTCCTACATTTAATTTGGATAAAAATCACAGTACACCCAAAAAATACTCTTTCCGACTCCCCTACTCCCTACTTCCCCCTCCCAGCCGAGTCAGTTGAGTAAATTTACAGATTATTTTTTTAGAATTTGCGTAAAGTTGGTGAATATGGCTGAAGTTAATAGTGACACAGAACAGCACCAACAAAATCTGAGCGGAAGATGTCACTGCTCAGATTTTTCCCTTGATTATGGTGATTTTGGAGTTATTTAAAGATTAAATCTAGCCGTTGCTGACTAGTTTGGAGTGCTTCTGTTGGCGAAAGTTTACCCAGTAACACAGCTTCTACTGCCCGTCCGATACTATCGGAAATGCGATTGTAACCAGGAAAAATCGGGCGACTCCGGCCATACTCTGCCTGTGCTAAAAAGACTTGTAATTGTGGTATTTTATCGATAAATTCTTGATATTTGGCGCTTTGGCGGGATTTTAAGTTAATTGGTAAATAACCTGTTCCGAGGGCTAATTCTGTTTGAAAATCAGCACTCATGGCATATTCCGCAAATTTGAAGGTTGCTTTTTGGCGTTCTGGCGTGGTTTTGAATAAGAAGAGGTTTTCACCGCCAACATTTGTAGCGGGTTTTTGGTTCACTGGCAGGGGAAATACACCAAAATCAACGTTAGTATCTTGAAATTGACCTAAATTCCAAGGGCCATTGATTTGCATTGCGACTTTACCCGATAACAAGGGGTCTGTTTCATAACCTCGTTCTGGGGCAGATAACATTGTGGAACCGTCTGTAATTAAGTTACGCCAAAATTGTAAAGCTGCGATCGCTCCTGCATTTTCGGTTAATCTCACACCTGCGGGATTTTGGGCATCACCAGTCACCAACTCACCGCCACTACTCCACATAAATGGCAACCAACTAAAAACTGTAAATTCACCTTTACCCAAGGGCAGAAACATTCCATACTGGTCTATTTGCCCATCATTGTTAAAATCACGGGTTAATTTTTGGGCAACTTGGCGAAATTCTTGCCAATTGCGCGGAAGTTCTTTAATTCCTGCCGCTTTGAATAAACTTGGACGGTAAAAAATGCCCAGGTTATTGGTAGCAAAGGGAACTGACCATAACTGGCCTTTGTATTCCATTGCCCCATATAAGGTTGGGTCAATTTCGTTTTTGACTGGGGAATTGGCTAACATCTCATCTACAGGAATTAGCGCCCCTAGTTCCACCAATTGTCCAGCAATAGTTGGGTTGTACCACAATAAATCCGGTGGGGCATTGCCAACAACAGCAGCCAAAATTTTTGGTGCTTGCTGATCCTGTTGCCCAATGTATAATGATTCGACTTGAATATCTTTATGGGTTTGGTTAAATTTATCTACCAACTTTTGTAAGACATCTCGATTTGGTGGTGGATTCACCCCATGCCATAAAGTAATATGAGTAATTTTGCCTGCTTCTACTCTAGAACGCAGAGTTTGACATCCACTTAAAGCAACTATGCCGATGAGCAGTAATAACAGTGATTGCTGAAAATATTGCAGCAATTTCTTTTTTCTGCGCCTAAATGTGCGACTAGTACGCAAAAATCGTGCCAAAATTCGTTGGAGAAGATGAATCATTAATTTAACAGGGAATAGCAACTCTTGAAGAATGAAAGTTAAATTTCTATACTTCAGACTAGCCTGCGGCAAGCTGCTTCGCATCTACAGACTTCACACTTCATACTTCACTTGTATATCCTAATCTTTGGAGATAGCGGAAATAGTTACAAGTTATGGCAGGTCATAGTAAATGGGCTAATATTAAGCGCCAAAAGGCTGTAGTGGATGCTAAAAGAGGAAAAACTTTCACGCAGTTATCGCGGGCTATTATTGTGGCGGCGAGAAATGGTGTACCAGACCCGGCGGGGAATTTTCAACTACGTACAGCGATTGAAAAGGCGAAGGCGGCGGGTATCCCCAATGATAATATTGAACGAGCGATCGCTAAAGGTGCAGGTACATTTAACGGTGATAACCATAGCCTGGAAGAAATTCGCTACGAAGGTTACGGCCCCGGTGGTGTGGCAATTTTAGTTGAAGCCTTGACTGATAATCGCAATCGCACGGCGGCTGATTTACGGGTGGCTTTTAGTAAAAACGGCGGTAATTTGGGTGAGACTGGTTGCGTTAGCTGGATGTTTGACCAAAAAGGCGTGTGTGTTGTCCAGGGTGTGGTTGATGAAGACCAGCTTTTAGAAGCATCTTTAGAAGGCGGCGCTGAGTCTTATGAAATGACCGAAGATGAAACGGCGGAAGTATTCACCGAGGTTGCTAATTTAGAAATTCTCAACAAAACCCTGAAAGACAAAGGCTTTAAAGTCACTGATGCCGAATTGCGCTGGATTCCCAGTAATAATGTAGAAGTTACAGATTCTGATCAGGCGCGATCGCTCCTCAAATTAATTGATACTCTAGAAAGCTTAGATGATGTGCAGAATGTCACATCTAATTTTGATATGTCAGAACAGTTATTGGCTGTGAGCGTTGTTTAAGCATCTAGAAACCAGGTGGTAAACAGTTGGTCATTTTTGCCCAATTTGACACAGAAAATTTATATGCAGAACAAAATAATGACACACTGCTTTGCGATAGTTTTGTTTGTAAGTTACTGATGAGATGTCCATTCTCGCTAAGTAATTAGCTTCAAGGTTACTCCGGCTTTAGTCTTCTCAACTTCCAAGATGTTTATTTGTTTTCATCTACATTTTAGAGGAGACTAATCAGCCATTTCTCAAAATAAAATTTTACAGGAGGTTACAGTATTAAGTCTAAAATCTAACCTTTTGTCCAAATCCTAGATTCTTCAACAGATAAATTTCAAATTTATTTTCCTAATTTGTTTTTTATACTATGTTGCCCTGTAGCATATAATAACTGCCGTGAAAAACGGCAGTTTTTTTTATACTGATCAAATTTCTCAAATTCACACAAAATCCATATCAAAAACAAGCAAATGACATAAGTAACTGGCATATTTAAATCATCAACTCATCGAGCAGAAATTAGGAAATACGATGAAAAACCTCATCAAAGTTTTAGTCTTAGCTTTGGCAGTTTCTTCACCTCTTGCTGTGATTACACCTGCTGTTCATGCGGAAACTACATCTACTACTAAAACAGCACCTTTAGCTAAAATAGATACTAGTAAAACTCATCACAAAGCAGCTATCACTAAGAGCAAGAGTCAGGTAAAATCAGGCAAACATACAAAACACTTAAAGCATCACAAGCATCACAAGCACACTGCTACAAATTTAACTAATAAATCTAATACTGCTGCTAACAAGGCTCACAAATAACAGTTCTACATAGATTTATATCTTCTCAAGTTTCTGGATAAATAATTAATCAGGGTGAAACTCGCTGTTATCTGTAGATAACAGCGAGATTTTTTTTGTAATTACTAGTTTTACTAGTTTTACTAGTTTTAAACTTTTGTCTCGCTGGTCGGTTCTTGATATTTGACTCCCCGTTTTGTATGGCGGGAATTAGCAACAATAGGATACACAACAGAACGTAAGCGATTAATTGCACCAACAGGACGATGAACAGCTAAACCATTTCCTGGCGAAAATCGGAGATTTTCACCAAAGTCATTTTCTAGGGGAGAATTGACTTTTTGATGTTTAACCGTTAGACGACCAATTGTAAAAAAGGGTGATTCTTCTTCACTCCAAATAATGGTGGAATCATCAACAGACATTTCTGGTTTAGTTTGAAATTGAATTTGGAAATCCCAAGTATATTCTGCATCTGGCTTGGCTAAAGCTTGCATAATATCTTCTCGGTAATAGTTATCCTCTGCACCAGAAGTTTTAACACGTTGAAGCTCGCTTTCTGGTCTTGACTCTAGAGGTAGGGGTTGATGAGGTGCTTGACTAGAAACTGGAACAAACCCATATTTAATGACTGCTGGGTATTCTACAGGAACTCGACCTACTTGGGATGGATCAAAATCTGATTTGAGTCCCACAGCATAAGCTGAAGCACTCCAATAGCGTTCTGTGAGTAAACTTTTAGGAAACCGTTTGAAACTGGTTTGTAAAAGAGTGGCTTCGTAGGGATGTAACTTGAGCCAAATTAGCACCAACAACCTAAAAAGTGGAAACAACCCGGCTCGATAAATTGTCAAAAAGAAGCTGTAGAAGTCTTTAATAGTTCTTACAAAAAAGACATCATGATTATGAACAATAATGTCATGGGTGTGTAACTCATGACTGTGGGGTATTCGTTCTCCTTCGACACCTATAATTTTAACTGCCATCGAGCGTGTATCGCCTTCATAATCATTTTTGACTGAAAATGCTCCACTGGCAAATCTTAACCACACCGGATATTGTTTTGCTTGAGCAAATAAACCTTGTTTGAGGGAAATTCCGTGAATTTCAGCTTCAGTTAATGCAGTGCGTTGACGCAATTCTTGTTTAATTGCTGCTTCATCAAAGTCAAAAATTTCTAAAGTACCTTGAACAGCAGCGTGGGTTTTAGAGTGAGTGTCTCGCTTGGCGATTTTCTGCTTTTCACCTTTGTACAGATTATCCATATTCTTTTTGACTAGCTCACTCATCAAAGCACAGTATTTAGCTTCTTCTTGTTCTGGATATTCAGTAAATAGTTTCATTTTGCAGTTGCTAGATAAGTAGAAGAATTAAATTAAAACGTAAGAATTCAGCACCGAGGAGTCAGAATTCAGAATTTAGAACTATCTGTAGGATTAGCAAATTAATTCATCAAATATTTTTCCTTATTCTTTAAACCTTCTGACTCCTGAATACTTACATTAAAACATGAGAGTTTTAGATCCCCGACTTCTTTGAGAAGTCGGGGATCTGTTTGTCTCTATCAATCAAACTCAAATGGGCTATGCTTTGTGCAGGTCAAAAGTAACTTTATACTTTTTACCTGATGACGGAACGTTGCGATTTACTAAATCTGAGACGGTGTTGGTAGTTTGATAGATTTCCCAACCGATAGGCGAAAGCGTATCTTTATTGAAGATTTTCGGTGATAGTAAAGGATTGGTCAGAGCTTGGGAAAAAGCATCAATCCCAATTAACCTTGCGACTAACGGAGGAATCGTAGAATTTTGTCGCACATCTTCTGAGTAGAGTCCTACAAAGAATTCAATATTATCAACATGACCATAGAATTCTTTGAGTTTTTGTTGAGTAAATTCATCACCAGTAATTTGATCAAAGCTGGTGACTCTGGGGAAACCACACAATTCTCGGTAATCGTTGTAGCTGGCTAATTGTAGTTCTCTGCCGAGTCTGATGGAAGGTAATTCAGCTAATTCAACTAAGATATCAGGCGTGTTGAATAAACCAATTCTTGTCCCTGCTTGCGAACAAGTTTCTTCCATTAATGAGCCTAAACCTTGGTCAATTAATATTTTATTGTTCCAGAGAGTTTCGACAACATGAGTTGGTTTACCATTACAAACAAATTTTTCAGGAATCGCACTATGCCAACGATAAACAAAGTCAAATTCAATGGCCATGTGATTGGTACGATACCAACTTTCTTTAGTAAAAGCTTCTGGATCAGCAAATAGCTTAAAGTGATAAGGAGTGATGTGGTTGATGTACTCTTCCATAATAATTTTGAGAATAATTGCCATAAGAATATTTCTGGCAGTTTGGAAGAGACGTTCATCATCCCAATCAGGATAATTCTTGGATAAGACATCACACAGACGATTGTGTTCGCGCAGACAAAGAACATTCAGCATGACATAGCCAATTTGGACATTGGCTCGTTCTACTCCCATCGCAAACATATATTGTTTTTTATCGGCTGGCTGTCTTTTTTCATCATTGATGGGTTCATAAAGACCAGCAAATTGAGAGTCTACTATACCTTGTGCTGGGTCAGAATAATAAAATAGGGGGTATTCTTCTTCTACTCCGTCTTGGCGTTTGAGTTTTTGAGTTTTAAATTTACCACCTTCAAAGCTTCTTAAAAGATGCGTTTGTTTTCTGGTTAAACCATAAACATTACACAAGTCAATTTCATGGTTGGATGTATTTTTTAATTTGTTGTGATGATCGATGCGGAGGAAACTATCGGTAAACCACTGTACCCAATAGGGAAACAGCATAGTTGATTTGCTAGAGTAAATGGTTTGACCGTCTCGTTTGCGGAATAAAATAGCTAGGTCTTCAACTTTGGGAAGATTTTCCGGCGTGTTGAGTTTGGGATCTGGTGGTAAGTGTCTGCCTGTATAGGTGCGATCGTTGAGTGATTCCCAGGAAGTATAAGTATCAGTTTTTTTCGCTCTGTCTGTATCAGGAATATGCTTATCTAGTGTCATCGTACTGTAGGGATTGGGGCGAGTGGGAATTTTGTAGATGAGACTATTGAGCAATGCTTTATTTACTTTCCGTTTAATAGATTCATTACTTTGAAGTAATCCCCAAATTCCTTTAAAATGGGTTAAAACAAATGTTTGAATTTTGTTGTTTAAACCATCTCTGGATGTGTCTCTTTTACCAGCCATAATACTTACCTCTGTATTGATTACAAGTAAAAACAAAAATGCCTAAATTGGAATTTAGTCTAATAGTTTGGCAATAATCTTTTGTAAATTTTTGGGGCGATAGTCTTGGCGAACTTTTAAACGGTTGATTGTGCTGTCGTGTAGTTCTTCAATTGCGTCGCCGACATCCCGCAGCTTGATTCCTGCCAATTTAAAGAATCCAGGGTCATTCTTAAATTCGCATTTATAATTGGGGTTGATCCCTGTGGGAATGACGTTTGGATCAAATTCGAGTCCCAGTCCTAAATCACCAACGGAATCAATCATCCACTGTAAGGCTGCATCAGATAAGCCGCTATGTTCTTCAGTTCCACCACCAACGCAACCATGTTCACCAGGAAACCATTTTTGAATTACCCGTTGGTTTTCGGCTTCAGGGTGGGGTTTCATGGGGGTGACATCAAAGATTTCCCGAATTTCATCGATCGCCATTGCGTGCAGTGCATTTTGGATATCTTTGTTTAAAGTGGTGTCGTGGAATCTGTAACGCTGATTCAGTTGGTCGTGAACTTTTTTGAAGGCGGCTAACCCAGGAATCCCCAGCGCCCCAACAGTATCAAAACAACCAATTAAGGTGATCGGAACGCGATCGCCATATTTGTTCCGATAATCTACAGCTTCTTTATCTTTGGGCTTGACATTGCGTTTCCGATAAAGTTCGTACGCTTCATGGGCTTTGGTGATATGTGGTCGGTCTAGCAAACCTGAACAATAAATCATTCCCGCTAGACTTCTGACTGTATAAGCACCACGACTAAAGCCAAACAAATAAATTTCATCACCAGGAACATAGTTCAGCACCAGAAATCGATAGCAATCTTCGATATTTCTATCAATTCCTAATCCTGTTGCTCCACCTAAAATCTTTTGATTTTCAGTACCAATTCCCTCATCATAAAATACAATCTGCGGAACTCCGTCATTTGCAGTTGGTTTCACTGATTGAGCCAGTTTCACAACATTGCTGGGGTAGGCATTTGTTAACTGTTGCCAAGTTCCATCACAACAAATTACAAGACGTTTCATTATTCTGTTTTCAGGTCATGAAGTAGTTTTAGTGCAGCCAAAAACTGTCAAACTTCAACTCATAATTTATAAGTTAAATTAAGACTTTTTGCGTATGGTAATTATGTTTTTTTAGTAACCAAAATTACCATAAGCTAGACTACAAATACTTTATTAATCCAGCAAGTATTTGTACAATAAATTTACTTTCCCTCTCCTTGAAGCGGACAGTTAAGACAGTTAAGACATTTAAGCCAAGTAAATTAGTTAGAAAAATTCATGAATTACTGAGTTATTTTGATGGCAGGATTGAGAGTTTAGGTTTTAACTTGCTCTATTGGGGGCGATCGCGTAAGAATAATAGTTAGGATTGCTTAATTTCTCTTAACAATGGCGCTAACGCAGTTTACTCAAACTATTTCCCCCCAGCAACCCGCAACAGACAAACGGGGGTATGACTATGATTTGGTGATTGTCGGCGGTGGAATTGTTGGGTTAACCCTAGCCGCAGCTTTGAAAGATTCTGGCTTGAATATCTTGCTCATTGAGGCGAAGGTAACATCAGCATCTGTAGCCAAAGGCCAAGCTTATGCAGTGCATCTGCTATCGGCGCTGATTTACCAAGGTATTGGCATTTGGGATAAAATCTTACCCCACATCGCCAAATATCGTCATGTGCGGCTTTCGGATGCTGACTATCCTGATGTGGTGGAATTTGACGCGGCAGATATTGGGAGAAGTTCGCCAGAGTTGGGTTACGTGGCTGAACACCAAGCTTTGTTACAGCCATTGCAAGAATTTGTCCAGAAATGTCCGAATGTGAATTACCTTTGTCCGGCTGAGGTGGTGAATACACAGCATCAGCAGGATATAGTGGCAATCGATATCAAGATTTCTGAGCAGACATACACAGTCCGCAGTAAATTATTGGTGGCGGCGGATGGATCGCGATCGCCAATTCGCCAAGCGGCGGGAATCAAAACTCATGGCTGGAAATATTGGCAGTCTTGTATAGTGGCTTTTGTCAAACCAGAAAAACCCCACAACGATACTGCTTACGAAAGATTTTGGCCGAGTGGCCCCTTTGCAATTTTACCTCTGCCGGGGAACCGTTGCCGCATTGTCTGGACAGCCCCTCACGAAGAAGCGAAGGCTTTGTGTGCTTTGGATGATGAGCAATTTTTGGCAGAACTGAGCCGCCGCTACGGTGATCACATGGGTAAATTGGAGTTACTTGGCGATCGCTTTGTCTTCCAAGTCCAACTGATGCAAAGCGATCGCTACGTCCTCCCCCGTTTGGCATTAATTGGCGATGCAGCCCACAACTGTCACCCCGTCGGCGGACAAGGCTTAAACCTCGGTATCCGCGATGCAGCCGCCCTCGCCCAAATTATCCAAACAGCCCACAAAAAAGGCGAAGATATCGGTAAAATTCAAGTCCTCAAACGCTATGAACGCTGGCGGAAACTGGAGAACCTGACAATTTTAGGGTTCACCGATTTGTTAGATAGAATGTTTTCTAACCAAATCCTACCTTTGGTAGCGGTGCGGCGTTTGGGTTTATGGTTGATGCAGCGCGTTCCAGTGTTAAAGGTATTCGCGCTTAAATTGATGATTGGCTTAAAGGGGCGGACTCCGCAATTAGCACAACGGTTTTAACAATCAACTTTGGTAACTTGATTTTGGCAATGCGATCGGACTGGAAATAATAGATGAAATATTCATTAGCCAACAGCGCAAATGACCCAATATCAAAACTCCAAGCCAAAACCTCTCAAAAACTCTAATTCTCCCTCCTCGCTTGCGGGGAGGGGGTTAGGGGGTGGGGTTCCAGGCCAAGTTTGGCAAACCACACCTCAACTTTGGGACAGACTCAAACCTTTGGCGCGACAAATGCGGTGTGAACCAACTCCAGCAGAAAAGCGACTTTGGGAGAAGTTGAGACACAAGCAACTTTTGGGGTTCAAGTTCCGTCGCCAGCAAACAATTGACCGTTTTATCGTCGATTTTTACTGTAGTGAAGCGCAGTTAGTGGTGGAAGTGGATGGCGAAATTCACGATTACACCCAAGTAGAAGATGCAATACGTCAAGAGTTTTTGGAGAGTTTAGGGTTACAGGTTGTGCGATTTAGAAATGAGGATGTGATGGAGAGGATAGAGGGGGTGTTAGATGATATTGCTGCTTGTTTGCAGAGATGAACCCCACCCCCAACCCCCTCCTTGCCTGCGGGGAGGGGGCTAATTGTTATGTGGTTTTTGATGGTGTGTGCGATCGCACCTCTTGTGCCAATTTCTTGCTAAATCTATCACCTGCTTGCCAAAATGAGTTATTCTGGTTATGCTAAATATTACGTATACGAAGTATTTTACCTAATGGTTACTCAACCTAATAATTCTACTACTTGTGAGTCTTGGCAGCAAGTTTTAGCGCCTTACAATTTGGGTTATCGAATCAAACTACTTTCACAACTGCTGACCCGCAAGTTGACTGACAAACTAGAACCTTTTGGGCTAACACCATTTCATTGGTTGGTGCTGTGTTGTTTGTGGCAAGAAGATGGTTTACCCACATCCAGTATTGGTGAGAAGTTGCAGCAGGTAGGTGGGACTTTAACAGGCGTACTAGACCGGATGGAAGAACGAGGCTTAGTCCGTCGAGAACGAGATGTACACGATCGCCGAATTTGGCGTATCTGGTTGACGGATGCAGGTAAGGAACTAGAAAAAGTATTACCGCCACTAGCCGCAGAATTACGTGAAGAAGCTATGCGTGGTATTTCCACCGATGACCGGGAATACTTTTCTCAATTGCTCAATAAAGCCATTGCTAACCTATCTTAAGGCTGGATGACAATCGCCCATTTGGGTGAAGCTATGTATAAATTTATTTGCGAAAATATTTAGCATCCTAAATAAAAGAATAGAAGCTACTTGCAACTAAATAGTACGTATTCTAAATAATTGCCGCAAGGAAGAAGCTAACTATGACAACAACCACATTAAACGGACGCAAAAAAGAGAAAACATCTGTTGTCGAAACAGAAATAATTACTGATACTGAGACTTTAGATGCAGTGATCGCCACGCCAGAAGCACCGGAAACCGATGTCCACCCGCAGCCAGAGAAAAAACCCCGTAGTTCAAAGCGATTACCTTTAATTTTGGCGGGGTTGGGTGTAGGTGCGATCGCTGCTGGTACATTTGGTTATAACTACTGGCAATACGCTTCCTCTCACGAAGAAACAGACAATGCCACTGTTAGCGGGCATGTTCACCAAGTTAGTAGCAAAATTCCCGGAACGGTTGCTCAAGTTTTAGTCAACGACAACCAAGAAGTGCAACCGGGACAGTTACTAGTTAAACTTGACCCCCGTGACTATGAAAGTAAAGTGCAGCAAGCCGCCGCCGCCTTAGCCAACGCCCGCAGTCAAGCCGAAGCCGCCGCCGCCAATATTGCCTTAACGGCGGAAACCACCAATGCTAAGACAACTCAAGCCCAAGGTGATGTGAGCGGGGCGGTATCTGCCATTTCCACCGCCCAAGCAGCAGTACGAGAAGCCCAAGCCGGGATTCCCGCCGCCCAAGCCGATGTGGAATTAGCCCAAGCCGGGATTCCCGCCGCCCAAGCCCAGGTAGCCCAAGCCAACGCCAACCTGCAAAAAGCGGAAACAGATTACAACCGTTACAACAGCTTATATAAAGAAGGTGCGATCGCTCGTCAACAGTTGGATGCAGCCAAAGCCGCCTATGATGTCGCTTTAGCCCAGAAAAATGCCGCCATCCAAGGAGTTGAACAAGCCCAAGCCAGATTAGCCTCTGCCAAAGTTGGGGTAGCTCAAGCCCAATCTCGACTCGCCCAAGCCCAAGAAGGTGTCACCAGCGCCCAAGCAAAACTCGCAGCATCGAGAGGCGGATTGCAACAAGCTACGGCTGGAACTCAAGATACTAGCGTCAAACGTAGCCAATACGAAGCTGCTAAAGCTGCGATCGCCCAGGCTGAAGCATCCTTAAAAGATGCCCAATTGCAGTTATCCTACACCAACGTTACTGCCCCTAGTGCTGGGCGAGTTGGTAAAAAAACCGTGGAAATTGGCAATAGAATCCAAGCCGGAACACCATTAATGGCGATTGTTGATAACGAAAACTGGGTAGTAGCCAACTTTAAAGAAACCCAACTAGAAAGAATGCGCCCCGGACAACCAGTAGAAGTCAAACTCGATGCCTTTCCTCACCACACCTTTAGCGGCAAAGTTGACAGCATTTCCCCGGCTTCCGGCGCTCAATTTGCTTTATTACCACCAGACAACGCGACAGGTAACTTTACCAAAGTAGTGCAACGCATTCCTGTGAAGATAGTTTTAGACCAAAAGAGTATCCAAGGTTACGACTCCAGGATTACACCAGGGATGTCTGCGGAAGTTAGTGTGGAAGTTAAATAAAGTTTGTAATGAACTTGAGTGAAATGAGCATCAATTCCTGACAAATAACAAATGACAAATGACCAAATTTAAACAGTTGCAACTACCTGCCTTTCAGTCAAAAAACTATCGCTTGTTTTTTGCGGGACAAGGAATTTCCTTAATTGGCACATGGATGACTCAACTAGCTACTGTTTGGCTAGTGTATGACTTAACTAATTCACCATTAATGCTAGGTGTAGTTGGATTTGCTAGTCAAATCCCCAGTTTTTTTCTCGCTCCCTTTGGTGGCGTGTTTGTAGATCGCTTTTCGCGGTATCGTACTTTAATTGGCACGCAAATTATGGCGATGATCCAGTCTTTAGCGTTAGCTGTACTAACACTAACAGGCATGATTCAAATTTGGCATATCATCGCGTTGAGTTTATTACAAGGATTGATTAACGCTTTAGATGCGCCAGCTAGACAAGCATTTGTCCCGGAACTAGTTGAACGTAGAGAAGATTTAGCGAATGCGATCGCCATCAATTCAACTATGATTAATGGGGCGCGACTTATTGGCCCCGCCATAGGCGGATTATTAATTGCCAGAGTTGGTGTTGCTTACTGTTTTTTAATCGACGGCTTGAGTTACATTGCTGTGATTGCCAGCTTACTAGCAATGAACATTAAGCCGTGGAAAATACCGTCTAGTCCAGATAATCCCTTAAAAAGAGTTAAAGAGGGATTTATTTATGCTTTTACCTTTCCCCCAATTCGCGCCATTTTATTACTATCAGCTTTAGTTAGTTTAATGGGGTTGCAAAATACAATTCTAGTACCAGTTTTTGCCGAAACAATCTTCAAAGGTGGTGCCGAAACTTTAGGCTTTTTAATGGCAGCATCAGGCGTGGGAGCATTATCAGGGGGGATATATCTCGCTACTCGTAAAACTATTTTAGGCATTGGGAAATTAATTGCGATCGCACCAGCAATATTAGGCTGTGGTCTGATTGCATTTTCTGTTTCTCGATTTTTACCATTGTCTTTATTCACAATGCTATTTGTCGGTTTAGGAACAATTTTACAAATTGCTGCAAGTAATACCTTTTTGCAAACCATTGTGGAAGAAGATAAACGTGGAAGGTTAATGAGTCTATACACAATGTCATTTTTAGGTATGATACCTATAGGCAATTTAATCGGCGGTGGAATTGCAGATATCATTGGCGCTCCTAATACATTAATTATTGATGGTATAGCTTGTATTATCGGTTCAATATTTTTTAGTAGACAACTGCCAGTTTTACGGCAAATGGTAATACCGATTTATGAACAGAAAGGTATTTTAGTTAGGAAGTAAATTGGTGTTGAATTTGGTGATTTATTTTACGCCCAGATGCAGAGAGATTTAAGAGAGTATCGGTAGATAAAAACTCTGTCATCTCCAACCTCCTATCAATGGTACATTTTTAATATTCTCCCAATCTTCGCCCCTCAAAATGGAGCATGACTATGGCTAATATTTCGGCTGTAGCACCAGAAGGCATACCCTTAAGAACTTGGATTGGTGTATTAGCCAGTATGCTTGGTGCCTTTATGGCAGTTTTAGATATTCAAATCACTAACGCTTCATTGCAAGAAATTCAAGCATCTTTAGGTGCAACTTTAGAAGAAGGTTCTTGGATTTCTACTGCTTATCTTGTCGCCGAAATTGTCGTCATTCCCTTAACTGGATGGTTATCGCGGGTTTTTTCCCTCAGACTTTATTTATTAGTTAATACTGGATTATTTATCTTCTTTTCTATTTGCTGCGCTTGGGCGTGGGATTTAAATTCCATGATTGTTTTTCGGGCTTTGCAAGGCTTTACAGGAGGCGTTTTAATTCCTTCAGCTTTGACGGTTGTGTTAACAACTTTACCACCCGCCAAACAATCAATAGGACTTGCCGCATTTGCTATTACAGCAGTTTTCGCTCCATCAATTGGCCCGACTTTAGGCGGTTGGTTAACAGAAAATTATAGTTGGGAATATAGTTTTTATATCAATGTGTTTCCTGGTGCATTAATGCTGGCGGGTGTATGGTATGGAATTAAGCAAGTCCAACCCCAAATTCAGTTATTAAAACAAGGTGATTGGTGGGGAATTTTTTCAATGGCTATTGGCTTAGGTTCCCTACAAGTTGTGTTGGAAGAAGGTAGCCGGAAAGATTGGTTTGGCTCACCATTAATTGTACGTTTAAGTATTATTGCCGCAATTTTTCTGACTTTATTTTTCTTGATTGAATTAACTCGTAAGCAACCATTTATTAATTTACGTTTATTACGTTATCGTAACTTTGGTTTAGCTAGTGTTGTAAATGTTTCCCTAGGGATAGGGTTATATGGTTCGATTTATATTTTGCCTTTGTATCTGGCTCAAATTCAAAAATATAACGCACTGCAAATTGGTGAGGTGTTAATTTGGGCAGGGATTCCCCAGTTATTTATTATTCCGTTTATTCCCAAACTTATGCAACGCATTGATGTGCGGTTTATGGTGGCATTAGGAGTAACTTTGTTTGCTATTAGTGCATTTATGAATGCGGGATTGACTAATCAAACCGGGTTAGATCAATTACGTTGGTCACAATTAGTCAGGGCAATGGGACAACCATTAATTATGGTTCCACTGACATCTATTGCAACTGCTGGGTTAAATCCTAAAGATGCAGGTTCAGCCAGTGGTTTATTTAATATGATGCGGAATATGGGTGGTTCTATTGGAATTGCTGTGTTAGCAACTTTATTAAGTAATAGAGAGCAATTTCACTCGAATAGATTAGGCGATGCTGTGTCTTTATATAACCCAGAAACGCAACAGCGAATTGACCAAATGACACAATATTTTATCAGCCGTGGTGCAGATTTAAGCACAGCACAAAATCAGGCGATCGCATCTATTTCCAATGTTGTTCGCCGCGAAGCATTTGTTATGGCTTTTAATGATTGTTTTTACTTTATTGGTCTAGCTTTATTACTTAGTGGGATTGCGATTTTATTCATTAAAAAAGTAAAAGCAACTGGTGGTGCAGTTGCCCATTAAATTTAGCTAATCAAACATTTCAGAGTCAACATAAATTTTGTAGAGACTGATTAATTGTATCTTCATCAAGAAACGGTATTAGACTCTTAGTCTTATGAATAAAAAGATACCCGACTTCTTAAAGAAGTCGGGTATCTGAATCTTGCCGGGAAATTTATTTATGGGAATTTCCCTGTTGCCTGTTACATTTTAATACTGAATTCTTTTTCAAGATACGCCAGGATTATCAGCAGCCCGAATTTGTTTTAACATTTGTTCAATCTGGTAAACTCTATCATTGCGACTTTGGGTTTTAAAAATATTTAAAGCTTTTTCTAAAGAAGCAACCGCCTCATCTTTTTTATTAACTTGCCATAGTGCTTGTCCTAAATTAGTCATGGCTTCCCCATAACTAGGGTTTATTTCTAAAGCTTTGCGATATTGACTAATAGCATCATCCCAACGGTCTTGAGTTGCATACACAACACCGATCGCATTGTAAGCTAAAGCATATTTTGGCTTGAGACGAAGGGCTTCTTGATAAGCTGTAATCGCTGCTTCTGGTTGCTTTTGTCGCCGCAGTACATTACCAAGTTGAAAATGTCCAAAAGCATCGTCGGGATACTTTTTAATTAATCTACGTAAGACTTTTTCTGCACCTGTTAAATCACCACTGTTTAATAAATTGTTTGCTTGTTGAACTAGTTGCGATCGCTCGGAATTTCCATCATCCTGAAATTGTGCTAGTTTTTGTGGTTGTTTTTGAGTAATTTGTGCATTTTCTTGCAATGCAACTTGTGTAGGAACTGCTAACACTAATGGCGATTCACCAATTGCAGCTATGAGACTCACTATGATGCTACTAATGGGTAGAATCTTCATTGCCTTCCACTCCTCAATAATGTCTTAATCCTTATCATAGATGGAAGTGCGTTACCTAACGTTCCCTAAAAGATTAGCGATCGCTCTGCAATTTTGGAAATACTGAAGTTAATAACATGCAACTTTGTAGTAAGTATGTCAGAAAATCACTTCGGTATTGAACAAACAAGACAAAAGAAAGAAAAAGAATCATACTCACAAACCAACGCCAGACTGCTTCGAGTCGAGCCAGCACGTTGCTTTGCTTCTCAAATTGGTGGCGACTGGCGTGGGAAACCCGCCCACGCAACTAACTCCTAAATTTGTTTATGGGGATGATCTTTTCACTTTTTACTTTTTAAGTTGCACTACCCCCGCTACGAGGGATACGTTCAACCTCCGCATATCCACTGAAAATTAATTTTTGCCCTTCAGTTTCTAAACGATTGAGCCGCATTTTGACTCCATCTAGGTCAAAGCGATCTAAATCAACCATATTATCTAAAATGTCTGCCAGCGCCACACTCAGGGTTTGAGAAATTGCTTTTTGCGTTTCTGGGACTTGCTCAAGGTCAATTTGGGGGTCTTTAAAAGAAATGCGTCGCCGCCTTTCCACAGCTATGGAAACTATCATATTTATGGGAACGAGTTCGCCATTATTTAAATCGGCTTTGGCGGTAATTCGCAGGTGATTTTCTGGTAAGAGTTGTACCTGAACTTCAGGAAAGGAAACTGGCTGACCACCAGATAATTCTGTTAAAGCAGGTACATCAAGGTTAACTAGGCGCTTTTTCACGAGTTCTGCCTTGAAAGCCTGGTTAATGCCTGTTTCGGATAATACTACTTGGGCGATCGCTTGTGTAGGTTGCTTCAGGCTTAATTTGCCACTTAATACCGCGCCAAAATCTATCGCCACTGCATCCGTTTCAAACGACATCTCCTCCACCGCAAAATCTTTGCGGATCACCAAGCCACGTCCGTTCATTTTGAAACTATCAATGCTACCTTGCAACAACTTACTGGAGGGATAGCAGCGTACCAAGACTTCTACTGACTCGCTTTGGGTAAACAGATGGCGAATCGTTTGGCTGGCCACTGTGTTGAGCATTCGCTCACCCCAGTCAGTGCCTTTAGGATCTTGTAAACCAGTTAGTCCGCCGAACATGAGTTAGTGCGTCTCTAGAAGTTCTTTGTACTTTTGTAACAAAATGTGAAGAATACAGCAACCCTCCAGAGATTGATTGTACTGATAACCTGACTTGGAATCGCTAATGTTTCTCTACGCAATGTGTTATATGTTACACAGATTGTCTAAGTTAAAGGAATAAATTTTTCTTGTTCTTGAGTCCTAAAAAAGTTAAAAGCGTCAAGCTAACAAACTGTTAGTTATGACGCTGGTGATTTTTTAGTTTTTTCCTAAATCCAGGGTCTTTAAATTGTATTTGACCCTATATAAAAATGATTTGTTTATCTTCAGGGTCTTTATATTGGCTGACCCCGTTTGAGTAATTATCATTTTCGCAGAGATTTTGATTTTTCCTAATTTCCTAATATTTTTTTTATATTTTCTCTCTTTCTATTGCAGATTATGTCAAAAAATTAAGAAAAAATAAAAATATTAAGTTATGTAAAAAGATGACAGATATTTCTGTCTAATCGCCTTCAATAATGCGAAACTCTTATCCCATATATCTTTGAGATATACTAATACTAGATATGAGGGATTAAAACAAATTAGTCTCAATCTTTGCTGATCTGTTTACAGCGTTGCAAAACACTTAATACATAATGGCAAGTGAAACGCTTGACACCCACTTAATCACTATTGGTGATTGAAATATCTATGTTAGAAACCAAAAACCCAAAAAATATCTCCAAAACAATTGCTATAGGCAGAAAATCTTCTTCTGGTAAAGAAAATGAAGCGATGAGAGCTATTGCATATAGCATGGATTTACTACTACCTGGTTTCTATGTATGGGTATTGGGTTTTAGTTTTCGCATTGGTGGAAGTTTACCAGATGATAGTCCTTATAAATATCCTGGTGAAATTCATAGTCAAACTGGAATTGCTTTAGTATTACCAGGGTATAGAATTTTTACGACTTATCAGGGTAGCTATGACCCTAAACAAACATCAGATACAGGGGCTAACAGCTTTTAATTGTACAGTTCTCGACTCCAATACTTTTGAAAATTTAATGACTCAAGCAGGGTATTCCATTTCAGGTAGCGCACCTGCACAATCCAATAGAATCAAAGTATGGTGGATTCATAGCGAATATCCAAGAGTCGAGTCTGTGTATAGTTCAGACAGGAAAATAGTGATCACGGCGTATCATGTTAACTGAATATTTATACTATTCCACTATTTAGGTAGTTGCCGACGTTTTTCCCAGCGCCACAAAAAGACCATCAGGGCAACAATTCCAACTTGCAATGCTAAATTCGGTAAAGCAGTCTCAAGTTCTTTGCCAGCAAGTACGCGAAAAAAGAAGACAAATGCACCAATAAAACTAGAAGCGCCCACAGCAACATAGATAAATTGCCGTAAGCCGCGATAAGGTGCAGCGATTTCTGCTTTCAGACGGGCATATTGTTCTGGGTTTAGGCGTGTTTTGGGATTTGGGTCTACCATTGGTAAATAATGCTATAATTTCTAATCGTGTATGCCGATGTGGCTCAGTGGTAGAGCAGCTGATTCGTAATCAGCAGGCCACGGGTTCAAATCCCGTCATCGGCTTGGGTTTCACAAGAATGATACTTTTAATTGACTAGATTTTGACTAATTCCGCTTAAAATCACTTACCTTTTAACCCTAATTTCTCCGGCTCCTGGGCGACCATACCCCGGAATCGCCGCAACTCATCCCAAGCCCTTGTGCTGATGTCGAGTGTTTTGCTGTGCTGATTGGCGTGGTAGTGAGTATTTTTGTAGCCAATATATTTGGCGATCGCGCTCAGAATAATTTCTTGCTCATTTGCTGAGTTGCCGTGTAACACGGCAATCCCGGCATCTATCGTCCTGGCGCAGCGCATCACCTCATCGGCGATCGCCTCTGGTACTCTGATTAATTTCGTCTTGCCACTGCGCCAACTACTGCCAGTTTCCCAGCTTGTCGAAGTTCTGCCACCTTTACCACTCATAAGAAATCCCTACATTGCCGTGTAACACGGCAATTGTAGAGTATACGGTGCATAAAAATCTTGAGCAAGTTACTAGAGTGAATCCCCAGAGAGACTCAATCACCATTGCGGATTCTGAAATTTTGCTGTTTGTGAAGAAAACCCTGAATATCTTTAATCTCAATTCTTAGCTCTTTAAAGTAGTCCTCAGCCTTTTCAGCCTTATGCTCAATTTTCTCTTTCAGCCCGTTTATTGCTAATAAATCAGCATCTTTGTGATTGACGTAATCTTGTAAGTGAATTTCAAACCTTTTCTCAAGAGTGAAAATCTTCTCACTTAAAAGTTTAGTTTGCTCCAATGCCAAAGCATGAGAATTTAAATCCTCTCGCAAATCCCGAAGCTTGTTAGTAATCGAATTAAATTTAGAAACGACCTTAACTGATGTTCCTACCAACATCACAACACTTACAGTTATCCCTAGAAAAATACTAGTTGATTCAAGGGTGATGTTCATCCCTTGCGGTTGAGGTGCGGTGTTGACAGCTATTACTGGTTTCATAGGCTTGTCATGGAACCATCTACACTGAACTCAAAAGGCATGTAGCATCTATTTGCTATCTCATTCCATTCGCTAACAGCAGATGATAAAGGATGTTTTTCTGTGGGAACAGATTGTAAGGCAAGATTCCACAACAAAATCAAATCATCGAGATTGAAATCTTGGCGATTAGTAACACCTAAAGTAATTGCTAAAGTTTCAAGTCTACGTACAGCGTCTTTATCAACCGCATCAGCAATAAACTGATTGTATCCAGTATTAGTTTGCATACTTCTATTAAATTCAGCCCAATTGATTTGAACAGGTGGTGTAATAGTTGTTTGTGGCTGAGATGTGGCTAAAATAATCTGATTATTATTTAATGTATACTGTTCAGGATTTGCGCTTAATTCTTGCCATTGCTCATTGGTGATTGGAATTGCTGCTTGAGGAATCAAACTATTAAGCTGGTCATTAAAAAAGCCACTAATTTTATTGTCAGAATCGAATGTAACATAATACATAATTAAATCCCTAAAGCAAAAACTTTAAAATTTGCGGTTGTAGTAACTGAATTGTTGAATTGATAACGAACGGTTGTTTGTGTATTGGTAGCTTCAACACGGTAGCCCCCATTAATTATCGCCCCGTTCGTCTGACTTCCTACCCATGAATAGATTGTGTTGAAGGCGACTGAGAAAATTGCTGAGGCTGCATAAATTGTTGCAGGAGCATAACTTTGAGATGCAACATCGATAGCACGCCATTGATATATCAATCCATTTGGCAGCTTAAACCAACCGCTATTAGTAGAGAAAGATTGATCAGCACCTAAGTTTAGCCAAGCACTAGCAGCATTAGCCAAATCATTTAAGTTATTAGCTTTTTGCAGTGCTGTGGTGTTGGGATTTGTTAAAGGCATTACGTCAACTCTCTCACCAAAGCATTACCGTTCGCTGCTGCCCAAATGCCCGAAATAGTTCCTGTGTAAGAAAAAGGAATTTCGTAATATCCATCAGCTTCCAGCATGGCGGTAAAAGCACTTGTAGAAGCTGTAACCCCAAATTCTATATATAATCTCGCTGTACTTCTATTCCAAATCGTTCCACCCTTCCGGCTACTATTTGAAGCCAAAAGCGAAATACTTGTAGTTGAAGCACTGACGCTGCTGGGCGTACTGGTGCTACTAGTCGGGGTGCTTACCGTTACAACTGAGGGATTAGATAAAGGCATTTATTTAATACACTCCAATATTTTTTGTTAAATCAACCTTCGTTCTTGAGCTTGCCTAGCTCCAGGAGCAAGGTTTGTCTCAACAAGTCTGGAGGCACAACTATGCTTTTTTCATTAATAGTAATTTCCCAATTTTGGCTATCACGTTTAAGCTTGATTTCTGTCGATAAATAATCAAGCCTGGCGTAGACTTCAAAGATTGATAATTGGGTTGGTGGAACAATTTTGATTTTCAAAGACGACTGGATAACACTATCTAAATAAGTATCAAGTTCTTTTTGGAATTGCCCTGTCAAAGCATTAATGGCGGTTTCTAAAGCCTTCTGTCTGTCACTATTAATGATTTCAGTTTTGGCTTGATTAGCTTGCCAAGCCGATTTTATGGCTTCTTCCATATCGAATTGAGGCAAAATAATTTCCATATTTCTCTATTAATTGGGTGATGTGTCTGCACCGGGTTTCTTGAGGAGTTCTAAAATAATTTCCTCAAAATTAATCGGTTTGGTATCAGTCCATAAATCTATTCGTTCATCTTTGCGGATATATCTTTTACCGTTGATAGGTATCCCAGAACCAGCCGCACCAGGAACCCGGTATTGATTCAAAATCGTGAAGTAGGCAGGGTAAACCCTAATTGGTTGTTTAATGTAGCTACCTGCTACATCTTCCGTTCTGTCTTCGCTGATAGTTGGTTTCTTGGTGATTTCGCCTTTACTTAGCGCGGCTAGTGCGCGTAGTCTGTCTTCTGCTTCATCCCCGGTTTGCCCAAAGCAAGCCATCCCTCGCCCATTGTCGAGAACTGTAAAGGCGCGATATCGCCCATACATATAGCCATTAGCACCGCCACAGGCTAATTTAATCCGTTCCCAATCAAGTTTGGTTTGGTCAATCTCCGGGACTACATAAGTTCCGCTAACAAGTCTGTCCTGCCCGTTCCGCTTTGTCCAAGGCGGGGTTTGGACGCTGAAAAACTGCACAATCAGCGTTAGGCTTCTGGGTTTGGCCCTCAGATATTCGTCAACGGGTGAACCTACAAAAGTACCAATGTCTTTGTACTCCATCAACTGGTAATTGGTCAGCGTTTGCACGATCACCGGCTTGAGTGCTTCTTGTGGGCCTGCGAGAATAATTTTTTGGTCATCAATGCTTCTATCAGGGGTTATTTCCACGTATTTTGTTTTGCCCATCGGGGGTAGTTGCTGTTGCCTCAACTTTTCGGCGGCTAAAAAAGATTCAACCGAGTTCGTGACAACATAACCAGCCTCTACGCACCCGTCCCAGGCTTCCTCTAGAAATTCCTCAACGAAATTTCGTAAGAAAGTATTAGGGATGGATTCAACAGCATTGTCAACCGCGATCGCAAAACTCCAAGGTTTACTTCCCTCCGCCCCCCAAGCCTTAATAGCTTTCTCTGCTTTATCACCGAATAGGCGCTGAACCAAGCCGACATTTGACTTAATGAATTTGCGGATATTTTTAAAACCCCAAAGCAGCAGCGATTGAGTCGCGCTAACAAAGGTGTACCGCACCAAATTAGCTAAATTAGCTAAAAATTCATCGGCTAATTCTTCGACTACATTTTCGAGGACGTAAGCACCTAAAGGTTCATTAAAAGCCAGGATGGTAGCGCCGGGAAGAACACCGCACCCCAAGTAACCGACCAAATTACCTAAAGTTCCACCAAGCAAGCCCCCCAAATTATCCCAGGCTTGTTGAATTTGCTGGTCGATAGTCTTGTCAGACATATTCCAGTCAAAATTCCAGATGAACTGGAGCGTGCTGGTAAACAAACCCCAAGCAGCCGAAAGCGTGAAATTAATTAGCCCGCCAATATTGGCAACCAGAAAACCAACTAGTCTACTACCAGCATTCCAGATCCAAGAGATGATGTTGTTTTCCCCTTGCTGGGTGGTCTGCTTGTCTTCAAAAGAACTTTTGAATTTTCGCTCACCAATGGCGGAACGGACTTGCCTTGACTCTAAAGCTGATTCAACAATATCGGCTAACCCCATAGTTCCTCCAATTTCACTTGTAAATTGGCATCTGGGGTCACGCCGATGTACCGGGAACGGCGGCGGCTAGTTTTGTAAACCTCGAAATCTCGAAAGTAAACAGATCGCTCTTGTAAGTCTTGAGGGATTGGGACTTCAAAAATCACGGGAGTCTGTGAAGGATAGATTCTTATAGCATTCCCAGTTTGGTCGCTGTTTGATGTCTTATAGCGGGGTCTAACCAAAACGTAACTAGAAAGTTTCGTCCAATCGTTGCAGATGAATGATGCTCGGATGGTGGCATTTGCACCAGTGGCGGTATTAGGGAGCTTAATCCACTGTTTTTTAACCGCTTCCACTGTGCCGAGGTTATTCCAAACGCCAATATCATCCGTAACAGTCGTCATCGTCGCCGCGTTCCTCTAGTAGCTGGTCGTACTCACCACCCTCGCAGTATTCCGCTAGTTCATCCTCGGTCACTACTTCTAGAATTCCACTCCCAGCACGGGCTACGAATGCAAAATCAGAGTTGAAATTATTCTGCCAGCCGGGAGGGAGTGAACTGTAGAGATACTGATCAAAAAAAGGATGCCCAGGCAGGATTAACCCTGCCTCAGTCTCAATTGGCAGTGTCATTAGTTGTTGTTAGCTGGCGCACTAGCTAAGATTTTTTCTTCAGATAAAATGTCGTAGCCTGCTTCAGAAGCACTACCCTGACTGCCTGTCGAGAAGAAACTAGAGAAAGTTGAGCCACTAGGTAAAAGTATTGCAGCCCTTCCAGGGTAAGGGATAGAAGCCCCGCTCACAAGCTTGCTGCGTTCAGTGTCAGTAGTGATATTTGTCGAGTTCTTTAAACCCAGTGCTGCACCGTAAGATTCAAAATCAGCTTTATTCATTGGGAAGCAATACAAGGTACCATCGCTCAACTCAGCGATTGCAGTTAAGCTTTGACGGGGTGAATTTGGAGCGCGTAAACTTACACCCGTGCGACTTTTTGATAAAGTCCAACCTGCTGCTTGAGCTAGTCCAATATTGTTGTATCCACAAAATGTAGAAACAGATTGCTGTTGCCCAGTCGGCGCACCAGTTTTTTTCAGGACTCTAGGAGGATTAGGTGCTTTAGCTCCAATTATTTTTAGTTTCCCGGCTGCAACCGCGTTTGGCTGTACGTGACCTAGAGCAGTTACATCTGCTGTTGTTATGCCTGGAAGAGAAGTTAAATCTTTGGGTTTAAATCCAAAAAACATTGAGTTATTAATAACAACAAAAACGAGGTTAGGACGTTTTTTACCGCGAGTATAAGAAGGCATAAATAGCTGAATCTCCACTTGTTCAATCAACAGTAATCGACGCTATTGACGACTGTCGCCAGCAGAAATACAGACATAAACGTAACGGAAATCCTAGTTACAATAAGCACTTTAAACCAACTAATAAAAATCTAATTAGCAGTTATTATTTAAAAAATGATTTTCAAAAATGGCATTTAGACCCCTAGGGGGCCAAAAAAAGACGAGACTTAAACTAGCCAGAAAAAAACGCCTCAAAAAGCGATGAGCAACGATGGAATTAATTATTTATCCATTACTCTGTACAACGAGCAAACGCACTATGCGTAGGCGTTACAGAAAAAAGAGGTATGGAATTAAGCAACCGTATCACTACGTACCCCAATACAGACTTATCAAACGCTTGATGCAAGAATTGGGATATACCGAGATACAAGTACGCCAACAAATATTTGACGAAAGGCTTTGGCTGCTACGCGAAGATTGGGGTGAGAATGCAATTACAAAAGCCGATGTTTAATTTATGTACTTTCACTTGTGTCTGTCCCAAATTCCCGAATTTTTGGTCTTTGCTCCAGGGGTCGGTCATAGGGGTGTAAATTATCGGTTATCCCTGGTTTAGAAATAAATCCTGTTTCGGCACTCTCCACAAATTCATCCCAGTCGCTCTTTTTAGGTGGTGGCGGTGGCGCGTCTGGGTTGTTTGGGTCTGGCGGTGGCGGAGTTTTAACAAAAGTGTCAACTGCATCTGAAAGTTTTACCGCACCTTTGAGAACATCTTTGATTTTTTCTAGAGGGCTACTTGTGCCAATGTTGCGGAAATTAGCAGCCCTGTACATAGCAGCCATTTCTAATATTGGGGCGATCAAGTCGTTGAGGTCGTTCTTGTCGTCATTGTCCCAGCCTTTTACCTTCTGTTCCCCAGGTTTGAGCATTTTATCAAGTTGTGTTTCACCGGGAATAAAAGTAAACGGTACTTGACGCTCGATTTGTTTACCTTTGTACCCAAGAAATTCTGCATTAGCAGCCCCATAATCACTAGCCAAAATAGCCGATTGCTTGGCGCTGCCAGCTTCAATCATTGCGTTTACGGTCGCTACTAAATTGGCGGCTGATTCGCTGCGTAGCACCAAAAGCAATCCCACTATTTCAGCAATTGATTCTGCTAGATTGGGCATTGTAACCGTTTGCTGTTGATCACCTTCTTGGGTGAGGTCTGCATCCTGAATTTTTATCTCTTGTGGGAACTGCCCAAATTGGGCATTGGTTTGAATAACAGAGTAGGCAATGTATTGCGCTAGACTTTCTATTTGTCTTGTTCCGCTATTTTTCTTAACCAAGCTATTTGGTACAGAAGCAGGTAATGGGCCAATTCTTTTTAATATCAGTCTTAACAGTTGGTCATTATTGGAATCGTTGTTACAACGGCACATACATTCACAGTCTTTTGGTGGTGGTGGATTGGGTGTGTTTTCACAAAATATATAGGGAACTCTAAATTCAACGATCTCTATCTCTTCGCTTTGGCGGTTTTCATAAATGTTCCTGCTACCCCACCGATTACATCCCTCTACAAAATCTCCGTAGGAATAGTAGACTCTGCCTAGCTCACTACTTACCTGAAACCTTAAGTAGTTGCCCGCATAGTTGCCGCTTCCTACCCCTTGACTGGTAATAATGAAGTCTTCTTCCCAAGAATTTTCATAGTCTATATCTTCAAAGTCATCATAGTAAGAAAAACTTATCCCAAGGGTAATTTTTGCCCTAACAGATACTTCCCTGCGAAGAAGTGGATCAAAGAATGTTTCCCCTTGTCCTCTGGAGGCTTTTATTAAAACGGTTTGATAGATTGTGGTACGTTCTCCACTAAATTCGTTTTTTTGGGTATTGGGAACCCAATACAATTCTCTGCTAATTGACTCCTTCATTAACAAAAGTCCGAGAAAATCGTCGCCCTCACATATATTTTTAGGGGGGATAGTAGGAACGACCTCGTTTCTTTCTGGTTTCCTTGGTGGCGGTGGGAGTCGGCAATCGCCAGGGAAGCGATAAACAAATTGATAAATTGGTAATTTGATGAAACCAAGTGATGGTGCAAATTGAACGCCGATATTGCACTCATCCTGAATTTTCGACAAGCCAAAATCAACAAAATCTCTAGTAAAGGGATTGCCACCACAATAGGGACTGTCTGGCCAGCGACTGCAATCAAAGGGTGAGACTGGCTGATCTGGAGTTGCATAAAATCCACCGCCAACAGGCTCAAGTCCTGGTAATGGCGACTCTGCTTGCTGTGGCGGTTCCCAGCCATCGTTATCAGGTGGTCTTCTCTGTCTCGGCTGTCGCTGCTGGCGTACCATTTCTAAATCTCACAATTAATCCATAAGAATTGTTGTGTAGTCTCTGATATTTATCCCGCATTATTTCTAAATCTGTTTTACCTACAATGCGGTAAGGCATTTTAAAATCAGCTTCGTCATTCATTTAAGATAGTTCAATGCCAGAAACAACTGAGGTTGAACTTGAAATTGCAGTAATTACGCCTTTGTAATTAATTTCTTGCGTTGAGTATTGAAAGATTCCGTAGGGTTTTAATACAATCCCTTTACCTATAAACGGTAATGCTCCTAAGTCCAAGTAAACATTACTATCTGATTCGTTGGAAATAATTACATTTTTTCTGTTTGGGTTTGCATTCAGTATTATAGAAACTTCATTATTCACGGTTTTATTAAAGGGGACAGAGCTATTAATTGGTGTGGGGCTGTCATCAATGCAAACTTCTTTGATGTAGCTACCGTGAATTGTTACAGTATCGCCAGACTGAAGCAACCCCCATCCTACATCTTTTAGCTGTACTCCTAATCTGCCATTTTTACCTAATTCAATGGCTAGATTTTGGGTGTACAAGTCCATGATGTTGTACACCCGGTAAGGGTAGCCGGCAGGATTTAACAAACTTATTGACCCTACAGGATGCCAATTAATAGAATCTTCCGATACTAATAAATCTAGTTGTTTTCTGGCTGAACTCCACTCTGTATTTAGTGATTTGTACAAGGCTTGTGTGTTGCTATCTTCTAGCGTGATGTCTGGAAGATTCGCTTCCGGTAGGCTGCTAATTTTCACATAAGCCTTGAGATTTTTGACAAAAATGTTTTCACTGATGACTGTTCCGGTATCAACACTGAAATCATTATCAGTAAAAATAGGGTAAACATTGGAAGTACTATTAATATCCAACTTCAAAACAATTGGTTTGGCTTCATTGATAGTAGATATCGCCATGATGTTTTTTTAAGGTCATATTTGATTGTTCCCATAAAAGTAAATTTGGTTTTACTGGGCTGACAATATGACAATTATCAATCGGGCATATCTTCCAGTTTTATGTAAAACACGCATATCTTCACGCAGGCTAAACCTTGCTGTACCTACGTTTCAGCACAAGTACAGCAATGCACAGGACAATTTATACCGGATTAACCACTCTGCATGGTAAATGCGGAAGTTGCAGCCCTAATTAGAGTGCCGATCGCCCGTATCTGCACTGATTGTTAAGATTGTATGAATTTTTCATTGATTGCACTATGCTGAGTGCGATCGCGATCGCCCATTGAAGTTGTATCCAGTAGGGCGATCGCATCCTCACAATTCTGGCTTGGCAAGTTGCTTGGCTTTGGCATAATCCAGCCGCCCAGACTTAAACTCAATCTGAAATTCTCTGCCATTATTTCGGAAACCAACAACCGCCACCAGTTCACCACCATACATTGCCAGCTTCCCTGTATTGGGTTTCCAATCGTCATCAGGTAACGGGAATAAGTCGGCTAGTGGCAGTTTAATCGGCTCGACTTCTTTCGGTTGAAACACATCAGCCTTTTTAACCGACGGATATATTTTCTTGACTTTGACTTGTTTACCCAGCGACCAAGACAGGTAAACATTGCCCTCTTCAATATTTTTATGGTGTATTGGTTTTGACAAAGGGGCATCTATTTTTGGTGGTTCGGGAATTGTAACGGAATGTGACAAGTGATCAACGGAAGTGATCAACTGATCAGAAGTGATCACTTCCGGTTGATCAGATAGTTTTGTTGATGTATCTGGATTTGAGGGCGAAGTGATCAACTGATCAATCTGATCAGCAAATTTTTTTTCTGCTTCATTTAAAAATTTTGGATTTTCATTGATCACTTGATCAGATAGCCTGTATCCCTCATCCTGTCTAGCGGAGGAAGTGATCAGTGGTTGATCACTTCCATTGATCAGTTGATCAGTTGTAATATTTTCTTTAGATTTCATCCTAGTACCGACATAGTAAACTAAAGCACGTTTATTTGATTGGCTTCTACCAGAGTTTACTAGCCCTTCATTAACAGCGCGTTTGAGGTCACGCCTTACCGAATCGCGGTTTAGTCCCAACGCTTCAGCCACTTCGCCTGATTCGTAAGGGATGCCCCGATTTTGTTTGAGGTACTGAATACATTTGGTCATGATGCTCGTGCTTTGGCTTTCAGCCCCAAGAGCGATCGTGTTATCTTCAACCCGTCCGCCAAACTTCCAGCCCCAGGACTCATCATCGTAGGTGAACTTGTAACTGCCTGGGGCGCGGCTACGGGTTTTGTCGATGGTCAAAACGTTGTAGGTTTCAATTTCGTTCTGAGTTTTGGTGAACTTCCACACCTCATCAACTGTGTTTCTAATTGCCCTGCTTCCTCTCATATCGCCATTGGCGTTGGAGTGGTGAATCACCAGGAA
This sequence comes from Aulosira sp. FACHB-615, assembly GCF_014698045.1. GTDB lineage: Bacteria > Cyanobacteriota > Cyanobacteriia > Cyanobacteriales > Nostocaceae > Nostoc_B. The sequence goes on along the minus strand of NZ_JACJSE010000025.1, from coordinate 6,063 downwards.
ACTACAGCCAAATTCTTTGGCAACGTGGCGCAGTCTGACTAAAGGACGGGCGTACTCAGCCTCATTTTCTGAGTAAAGGCTGTCAACACTGATGGAGGTCAGCGAGTCGATGATCACTAATTTGGGGTGATGCTGCTTGAGCATGGCTTTGAGTTTGCCAAATTCACCGACTGACCACTCATCACAAATGTGTAAACGTTGTTCGCCATCTTCAATTAACTCTTGCATCTCCAAAAGCTTAGAAGTGATGCGTGGCCCTTGGTCAGTTTCAATTAGTAAGGTATTCATCGCGGTGAACTCTGTCCCCTCGTATGCAAACACGCCACCAGTAACAGCACTTTTAGCCAAGCTGAAAGCCAGCCGGGTTTTACCAACACCACCATCGGCATATAAAACAATGACTGATTCGGCGGGAACGAAACCAGGAATCAACCAATCTTGTTCTGACAATCCGTACTTCTCGAAGTATTCTTTACTGGTGTAAGTTTTTGTTTTACTCTTGCTGTCCAACCATTTAGCGTGAAAATCCAATAATTCTTTCTTATTACTAAACTTCCACTTTTTGGCTAGTTTTTTCATTAACCAGTCACGTTGAGCAGTATTTTCAATTGCCTCTACTTCATCTAATTCTTTACACAATCGCTCAAAAGCTACGTCATCAACTTTCTGCCAGTACCCCTTACCCTTAGCATTCCGTAACTGAGTAATTTTAAGTAATCTTTGTTCGAGGTTTTCAAGAATCCATGACAGTGGTTTTTCTGTTTCAAAAGCTTTGACTTCAACTTCCGTACTGAGGCTTACTAACTGCCTTCTAATATGTTTCTCTATGAGTAAATCAGCGTAAGCTTCGACGTTTGCACTAGAAACACAGCTATCGAAAAGAATAGCTAATTTATTTCGCCCACCAACTTTTTGTAGTAAATCATTATCTGCTAAATAGTTGGTGACAGTCGCCAATACTACTGGTTGTTGTTTCTTATACAAAGCTAATGCAGCTTTGTATATTTCTCTATGAGATTCAACATAAAATGCTTCTGGGGGAAGAGTTTCAGCTACTTGATAAATAGCATTAGAATCTAGTAAAATAGAACCTAATAGTGCTATCTCAACATCAATATTGCTCGGAGGTAGTGCAGCAAGCGTAGAATTTTGTATCATTTTTTTAATCCTTTTATTTGTTCTCCAGTTTGGCGACTGGAGTTTTTTTTTTGGACAGGAATTATTAACTAAAACAACACGCTATCAACATCTGAATAGCTGATAGTTTTCCCTCTGGAATTAGCATCATCAATGAATGATTTGATGATGGTGTAAGGGAAGCGCAGCATTAGGCGGGGAGGGTAGAAAGCCAGCCGAATTACGAATACGCTAGGGCATCCCCATGAGGCTGTTGATATTTGAACTGGCGGGTCTACTAGGCGAACTTCGCAGGCGTGGAATAATTTTGAGTGCATCGCGGCGTATTGCCACAGTCGCAGAAATAACAGCAGTTTTTTCATGGTTGGTTTGGTCTTTCTCCTTGCTCCATCCAGGTGGCGATCGCGCTGAGAACTCTGATTTTGTCGATTTCGGTTAAGTCCTCAATGTGGTCGTAGTCTTGCGTTTTAAGGCGGCTTTCCCCAGTTTTTTCGCGTATTTCGTAAAGTGGCTCGTTGGGGAATTTGAGAGATTCGATAATTGCTGTGGATAAATCCAGCAGGTAGGGTCGGCACAGTTCTAGTAGGTGGTCTTTGTTTTGTGTCATGGCGTAGCGGGAATTATTAGGGAAGGCGGATCTAAGCTGCGAACTTGATCCGCCACGCTGGCAAGTAAAAAGGAAAAATTAATGCGTGATGGAATTGTCTTGAGCGACAGTGATGTTGTCTCAATTCCTCGTCCTGCCGATGCTTCAATCTACAATTTTGGTCTGAAGTCAACTTTTAAGGCTGGCGAACTAATTGAAGCGGCCAGGTCGTGGATTGCGAAATCAGGACATGAAACTTGTTCTTACTCTACGTGGTTGAGATTGGATGGACTCAGATGTGATGTTTTAAGTCCTAGCGGTGGTGGATGGAAATCTGGTAGGGTTCGGTTTCGGATTGAATTTATTCCCGATGAGCCAGAAACTAAGCCCGATGAGCCAATCTCGCCTTTGGCTGATTTACGTGCAGATTTAGACATAGAGCCTTCCTCGTAATTTGATAACTTTGGCGATCGCGTTGGTGCAATCGCCACAAATAAAGCCGTCTACCCGCGAAATCGGTTAGACGGCTTTATTCTGCATTTTTCTCTAGTGAGTGAAGCTGATTAGATAGCTGTTTTAACTCTTCTAACTGTTTTCTTAGCTCGGCTGTCCGGTATTCGGACTCTTCAATTAGACCCTCAACCTTAGTGATCAGCCGATCAACTATTCCCCCAGGAGTTCCTTGTCCACCTGAGCTAGTGAAATTTCCCCCCGTCCAATCATCTCCACTAATTGAGATCGGCTCAATCCCATCTTCTCGGCTTTCTTGTCCAAACCCTCTACTCCGGTAGGAGTCAGCCCCAGGCTGAACTGCTTCTTGGTTTCCCCATATTCTCTGTGCTTGGCTTTTGGTGTTTTCGACATTTTCGGTAATCATGACGAACTTCTTATATAAGATTAGCAAGTCTTTGTATAGGATTTATTGTATAAGATGTTAGAGATAGGATAACATCTTATATAAGATTGATTGTAATCTCAATTATTCGCGCCAACCAGTAGAGATGGCAGCCTACAGCCAATGAGGCAACGAAAGACCTGCCCGCGCTGAGTGAAACCTTTTTTATGTACCCGATGCCCAAACCCCAAACCATGCAGAGATAGCAGCCTGCAAGCACTGAGCGACAGCAAAGACCTGCTAGGGGTGGAACGACAACCAACTATCAACAGCCAATGAGAACCCCAAACCTAATCCACCTAAAATCCCTTCAATTTGAAGTGATTCTAGACCTAACCCACATCAGCTACGCCAACAGAATAGATAACGTCTTGTGGATCTACTTTATTGGGGATGTCAAACCCCTCCAACTCCGCGACGAGATGGCCAATGCTGTCTGGAAATTTCTTAATGACTCCAGCACGCTGGTTTACCTAGAAACCCCAGACAGCAAAAACGCCGAAACCCTTACAGCCAAGGGAATCGGCGCTCAAACTAACAACGTTTCTGGACTTGATAAATAGACTTAACCACTAGTATTCCCAAACAACTAATCAACTATGAGCGAACAAGACACCATTAACAAAGCTTCAACAAACGGTAAATCATCCCACATTGCACCAAGAAAAGGCAAAGAAAGGAAGTGGAAGGACTTAACAGTTGACCCACTAGAGAAAGGTTTTGACAGCCACATTGCAGAATACGTTGTTGGCAAGTCACCAATCACATGGTCAACAGTCGAAGTCGGTCAGCTTTTTAGCCGTACAGAATCAGGTAAAAACATTTACGTAAAACTTAACGATGCCAGGGCTGTCAGCTTGGATACTCGTCAGCCCATAGAGTTTAAACCATCCATCCGGGCAACCAAGCAAGTTTGGCTAGTCACCAGCTTTAACTCAATCACGGCTTCAAAGGGGGATTTTTAAGGGCAACCGCACGATACCTTAGTGCGATCGCCCCGTGAATGACGTATATCGCTACATACATTCAATAAAAAAATTATGGACTACTTGCACAACGAAATCAACCGCGCAGGCTTCCCCGAAGGTCAACTTTTGGCGAATGGAGCAACCGCCAATGAATGCGCCGAAATTTCAGCAGCCTATCACCAAGGCAAACCAATGCCAGCGAGTGATAACCCCGTTATCAACCGGATAACAGAACTGCTGCAACAAACCAGTGGTTACGGGAAGTACAGCAAAGATGCAAAGTAGCCTGCCGCCAGAGCAATACGCCGAGCAAGCCACACTTGCCGCCAACGAACTCGACTTTGAACTTCACCTCTCAGCCTGTGAAGCCGAAGCCAAAAGCGGAATTCATGTGAGCTTTGAGCCAATGCCACAGCAGGCAGAAACTCAACCACAACAAACCAACTCGGTTTATAACCTCAACGAAATTCTCGACGCATTCAGCTAACAACCAGCCCCTAACATTTGGGGCTTTCCTCCATGAATAGTGAAAAACCAAGGTCTTATTTAAATGAAGCAATGTTGGCGCTGATGATCATGTTTTTGATGATTCCCTTTGCTGCACTAACTTTAAGAACTGCTGTTGAAATAGTTAGGAGTGACCAATACCAATGCCCGACGACCAACAAAAAATAATAGTTGAAATTCCCTCAGAGCGTGGTTACTCCGCACTCCCTACTCCCCACTCCCCACCAAACAAACTGGAGGAATTTAAGCAGGGGTGGATAAACGCGATCGCACTGCCGGATAATTTGAGTGATTTAATTTTTGATATCACCACATCAATTACTATCCCCGCCTTAATTAGCAGCTGCTGGTCAGCACTGCCCCTACCAGGATTTATCAGAGTTGGTGGATTACTGGCATTGGCAGTAGCAGCCCTGGTGCTATGGCAGATGATCAGCATTGCCGAAATCAAAGACTACTTAATATTTCGGCTAATTCTTGCCGCAGTGGGGGTGATACTGGGATTATGAGTGAATCTTACAAGGGTTTCACAATCGAATGTGAACGCACAGATGCAGCATCATCTTATATGTGGTGGGTTGTCGGTATAGATGGACACCCATACGGTTGTGACGGCAGAGAATACGAAAATAGTGGCGATGCTGAACGTGCGGCAGAGCAGTGGATTGACTGGTATATCAAATCATTGCCCAACACCGATACCATCAAAACCATTCTGGAAGTCCAAGAACGACTGAAAGCGATTGAGGAAGAGTTGCAAAAACTCACTAATTCCCCTTACACAAATCATTACAAGCCGTTTGATGAAGGGGCGAAGATGGTCACGCAGTTGTTCTGCGCTCTCGAAGATGTTACCGAATCTCTAAAAATCAACGAACAGATAATTAGAAATACATCAAGGGAAAATGGCTGAACTACACCCATCACAAGTACACCTGTACTTAAAAATGTACCATAATGCCAATAAAGCATCTTGGCTGTGCTGGGTTGTGTGCGTGTTGGTGCTGTGCGCTGCGGTTGATATTCGCCAAAAACAACTCAAACCTTGGCTGTTGATGGGGGCGACAGCTGCATTGTTTGGCGGTAAACACCTCCGTGAATCAGCCAAGCAATTAAACCTGATGCTAGGAAATATCGACCAAGCATCAAAATTGAATTTTCAAGCTTTAGCCAAAACTCAAACTCAACCCACTGCACAACTAACCTTGAACATTGCAGCCGATACCAACTGGCAACCACCAAACCTCATCACTGACCCGGTTGAATACATCCAAAAGAAACAGAAACACGTCGCATTAGTCGGTGGCACTGGTGACGGTAAGTCAACTTTCACCCAGTACCTATCATCCAAAATTGGTGGCCGAGTCGTAGTTTATGACAGTGACGCTAAACCAGATGACTGGAATTGGCTAGATCAAAAGGATGTCATTGGCAGAAAAGGCAACTTTAAAGCCATCGACACCGCAATGGGCAACGACCTAACCACCTTAGAAGAACTAGTAGAACTTCGAGGTGACGGGGGAGATAACGCGATTATTGGGCGCGATCGCTTTCTCATTGCTGAGGAATTCCCTCTGTTAGTAGATGAGTGCGACAATGCAGCCCGATGGTTTAAGAAACATCTCAAGCGGGGACGACGTTATAAGCAGTTTGTTTTGGCGATCGCCCAGAATGACACTGCTGAAAACTATGGCTTGCAAGGGGATAAAGAAACTTTGTACAGCTGCTGCTGCTTAGTTCGGTTGGGACAATTCGCCCGTGATTACGCTCGAACAGTTCTCAAAAATCCACAACTTGAGCAGTGGTTAAAAGCAGGTGGTAAAAAGCGGTTCATGGTCGATGATGTCCCGTGTGAACTGGATTTGAGCAACTGGAGTATGGGCGGTGGTGCTTTAGTGCAAATCTCCAGCCGGGGAAATGAGGCGGACAATTCTCCACAAATCGACCTCAATGAGTTTGAACAGTTCATT
>NZ_JACJSE010000024.1 GCF_014698045.1 Aulosira sp. FACHB-615 | reverse complement strand
TGATAAGATATCGGGCATGGGCTTGTTGTGGCTTTTGAGTTGTCGTTTGGGAAGACAATAACTCTACTACATCAGCCCTCTCTCTTCATCCTCTTATTTTGGCGAAGGTATTGTCAATATAAGCAATATTTTCAGGTATAGGATTAATGACTTAGGCAGTTCGGGAGTGTCGTAAACAAAATTTTAAAATTATCCCGTAGGACACAGCCGATGAAATTAAATGAATGGATTAATAACAAATTTGTACCCTCTATTTCTATTCCCATAGAATCCGAAAACGAAGCACCTGTAAAAAGCCAGAAATCTATCAAATTATCTGTAATCACTCAGTTTTTTCCCCCTGATTATGCTGCTACAGGACAGTTGATTGAAGAACTCGTAAAACAGCTAGGGCAGCAAGGTGTAAATGTTGAGGTATTTACAAGTCAACCTGGTTATGCGTTTCAATCTCAGGCGGCTCCCGCCGTTGAATGGGTAGACCGGATTAGAATTCAACGCTCACGTACTGCTCAACTTTGGTCTGGTAGGATTCGTGGTAAAGCCGTTAATGGTGTTCTATATACTTTACGTGCATTACTATATCTGTTCCGGGCTTGGCGGCGCAACAACATATTATTAGTTACTACAGCCCCACCATTTTTACCAATTATTGGATATTTAGCTTATTTATTATTTCGACTACCTTATGTCTGCATACTTTATGATCTATACCCAGATATTGCGATCGCTCTAGGTGTAGTTTCTCCAAATAGTTGGTTAGTGCGTTTGTGGAATGAAATTAACAAACAAGTTTGGTTAAAATCTCAGGGGATTGTGGTACTTAGCCCCGCGATGAAGCAAAAAATATTAGCCCATTGTCCAGAAGTGGCTGATAAAATTGCAGTAATACACAGTTGGGCTAACCCGGAAGCAATTGTCCCAATTCCTAAGAAGGAAAACTGGTTTGCCCACGAATACAATCTAGTTAACAAATTCACTGTGCTTTATTCTGGCAATATGGGTCGCTGCCATGATATAGAAACCATGTTAGAGGCTGCAAAACAATTGCAAGATGAACCAATTCAGTTTGTGTGCATTGGAGGCGGTGCTAAACGTGAAGAATTAATCAAAGAAGTAAATCGTTTAGGGCTAGAAAATTTTACCTTCCTACCTTATCAAGATAAACAAGTACTTCCCTATTCTTTAACAGCCTGTGATTTATCACTAGTGAGTGTAGATTCAATTACAGAGGGTTTAGTTGTACCTAGTAAACTTTACTCAGCTTTAGCAGCAGGTAGACCAATTGCTGTAATTTGCTCCCAGTCTTCTTACCTTAGAGAAATGGTGGCTGAAGCTAACTGTGGGAGTACATTTGAGAATGGAGATAGTCAAGGGTTAGCGCAATTTATCCGTTTCCTCAGCCGTGACCTCCAAGTAGGCGAACGTATGGGCAAAGCTGGTCGTCAGTATTTGCGATCGCACTTCACACCAAAAGTCATATCTCAACAATACTTACGTGTTCTGCAACGGGCAATATCATCTAATGAAGTTATGCCCAAATCTCAGAGCAATGTAAAGTAAGCTTAGTGAGGTTATTAAAGTTTGGTAATTTCCCAATAATTATCAAATTAATAAAGCCACAAATGTTCAACTACATGGTATAAAAATAGCATCAGCTAAATACAAAGTTAAGAACTTGATTGAATTAAACTGTACTTCAATAACATTAAGTTATTGATGAGAGTTTAAAAGCTGGTTTCAAGAATTTCCAGAGTTGTGAAATAATTAACCAACAAAGGTAGCAAAAACAAACAAAATTACCATTGTAATTGAACATTTTGGCTGTATTTTGAGGAGTTGGGCTTTGATGGTCTTCTTTTGATCTCAGTCCCTCCAACGCAACCTTCCTTGCCCATAGTTGTTGTCTATACAGGAGGTGAAATTGCAGAGAAGGTGTGACCGAAATCGGAAACGTTCTAAACGACGCGGAATTTACTGTCCGATTCATGGCTGTTATCTTGATAGCGTCAGTCAGAAATATCAGATATTTGCCGATAAACCAGGTCAATTACAACAAAGGGGAATGAGTCGGCGGAATGCCTTAATTTTAGTAGCAAATCGAACAGCCGTTCCTCTCGAAGGAGAATGGTTAGAAGCTTTTTGGTGTGAACACTGCCAACAAACCAAATGGTATCACGTCCGTAAACGTGACGATCATGCTTATGAAATTTCAGCAGCACCACAAGAACTATGGCAACAAGCAACAGGAGTGATTAGTTCTCACGGAAATCCTTCTGTAAGTGAATTTACGCGCAGAAGTGCCAGAGATATTACTTATCAAACTCTTACTGGTTTTCAGGTTGTTAATTAACTAAGCTATTAAACTTCCTTCAGATATAAATCTTCAATCAAGAACTATGAGTAATACGAAAACTGTAGCTAAACAAGAGTTGGTGATTGAAGCGGGACGCACTGAACAGCAGTATTGGAAAGATATATGGCGTTATCGAGAATTATTTTATTTTCTGGCTTGGCGTGACATTTTGGTAAGGTATAAACAAACTGCGATCGGTATTGCTTGGGCATTAATTCGCCCATTTCTGACGATGGTAGTGTTTTCAGTCGTCTTTGGACAGTTAGCAAAACTGCCTTCCCAGGGTGCGCCCTATCCGATTTTAGTATTCTCAGCTATGTTACCTTGGCAATTTTTTGCCAATTCCCTTTCCGAATGCAGCAATAGTTTGATTGGTAATGCCAATTTAATTTCAAAAGTATACTTTCCTCGCCTCATTGTTCCTACTAGTGCAGTGGTAGTTAGCTTTGTAGACTTCATGGTTTCAGGGATAATTTTACTAGGATTAATGGCTTGGTATAATTTTGTTCCTACTTGGCGAATTGTCACCTTACCATTTTTTATTGCCATTGCGTTTGCAGCTTCAATGGGTGCAGGATTATGGCTGGCTTCTTTAAATGTTAAATATAGAGATTTTCGTTATATTGTCCCATTTATTGTTCAGTTTGGATTATACATATCACCAGTAGGATTTAGTAGTACCATAGTTCCCCCACAATGGCGATTTATCTACTCTTTAAACCCAATTGTTGGTGTAATCGATGGTTTTCGTTGGGCAATTTTAGGGGGAGAATCGAACTTATATTTACCCGGATTTTTACTTTCTTTGGGCTTAGTATTTCTATTATTTATCAGTGGAATTTGGTACTTCCGCAGAATGGAACGGACATTTGCTGATGTGATTTAACGATAAAAACTCAATTAAAAATATCTTTGTCCTGTAAATTCAATTATCAGATAAATTTAAAATTAAAACTAATGTCTGACACTATAATTACAGTAGAAAACCTGGGTAAAAAATATATTATTGGACACCAACAGCAGGAAAAGTATACTGCTTTACGAGATGTTATAGCTAATGGTGCCAAAGGTTTATTTAAGTCTTTCCAAAATAGAAAATTTAAATCTTCAAACTATCAGGAAGAGTTTTGGGCGCTAAAAGATGTTTCATTTGAAATTAAGCAAGGTGATAGAGTAGGCATTATTGGACGTAATGGAGCAGGTAAATCAACCCTGTTGAAGATTCTCAGTCGTATTACTGAACCAACCCAAGGAAACATCAAAATTAAAGGTAGAGTTGCTAGTTTGCTGGAGGTAGGTACAGGCTTTCACCCAGAATTGACTGGTAGAGAGAATATCTACCTCAATGGTGCAATTTTAGGGATGAGTAAGGCAGAGATTAAGCAAAAGTTTGATGAAATTGTAGCTTTTGCAGAGGTTGAAAAGTTTTTAGATACACCAGTAAAACGATATTCGTCAGGTATGTATGTGCGCTTGGCATTTGCTGTAGCAGCGCATCTAGAACCTGAGATTTTAGTAGTAGATGAAGTCTTAGCAGTGGGTGATGTAGAGTTTCAAAAAAAATGTTTAGGAAAAATGCAAGATGTTGCACAGGGTGGGCGTACAGTTTTATTTGTTAGCCATAATATGGCGGCTGTACGTCAACTTTGTAATTCTGCTCTTCTTATGAAGAATGGTAGCTTAGTTTTTGAGGGTAGTGCAGAACTTGTAGTTAATCATTATCTGAATGCTACTCAAAGCAAGCCCTTATTTTCAGGAGTTGTTAGTCGTTACGGCATTGCATTAAATGAAGTATTGCTGCAAGATCGTGATACAGGTGATATTACTTACTCTCCTATTTTCAACGGTAACTATTTATTAAAGCTAAAATTACACGGACATGATCCATTATCAGATACGGCAATTGTAGTGAGAATTTATGATGCAATGGGTTCTTTGGTTTCTAGTATTTGTAGTGTAGAAGAAGGTATTCCACCCTTTTTGTTGAAACAAGATGTAGAAGTTATATTTACTCTAGCTACATTAAAGCTTTTTCCTGGTCAATATCGAGCCAGTTTTTTTGTTTACCGTCCAAATGATCCTGTATGTTACTTAGAAGCTGAAGATGCTTTGGTATTTGAGGTTAATCCTTCTATTGTCAATGAAGCGATGTGGCCATATCGTTCTGATCATGGTGTTGTCCGAATTGCTAATTATGGCAGTGTAGTTTACCTATGAGGAGTGCATTCCTGGCAAAAGTACTAATTCAGGTTTACTAAAAGTCTCGAATAAAAATTATTATTCATCATCCAAAGCATATTCCTCATTAATTTATTCTGAGACGCAAATAATATATACTATTTGATTTAATCTCTAAACTATTATTGTATTATGACTATTAATGTAGTTTGTACTATTGATGACCAATATACACAGCATTGTGCAGTGATGTTATCATCTTTGTTTTTTAATAATGAAAACCATCTTTTTCATGTATATATTATTACTGATGACTCCAATACAACTAGTTTTCATAAACTTAAAACTTTCTTAGAAAAAAGTAAACAACAGTATTCAATAATAGAAATTCACAAAGATATCTTGCTAAAAGCTCCTATAACTCACCACATATCTTTAGCCACATATTTTAGATTATTTATCCCTGAAATCTTACCATCAAATATAGATAAAGTTTTATTTATCGACTCAGATATAGTTATTCGGAAATCTATTGAGACCCTGTGGAATATTGATATTCAAAACTTTAGTCATGCTGCTACTATTGCAGCAGGTATGGATGACTATCCTTCACACATTTTTTTATCAGAAGAATCTTTATATTTCAATGCTGGATTAATGCTAATTAACCTGAAAATCTGGCGTGAACTAAAAATCTTAGAAAGAGGTTGTGAGTTGATTAATCAAAAACCAGAACGCTTGAAATGGTGGGATCAAGATGTTTTAAATATATTACTTCATAATTCTTGGCTACCTATTGATCTAGTCTGGAATGCACAGCCTTTCATCTATGAAGAATCATTGAATAATTATAAATACCAAAGTAGATATGAGAAGTTTAAATATACAGAAGCAAAACTTGATCCAGCAATTGTTCATTTTGTAGGAGGCGGGAGTGCAAAACCTTGGCATTACGCTTGTCAACATCCATTTAAAGATGAATATATAAGATATCTCAGGACTACTCCTTGGAAGAATAGTCAACTTATTGGTAAACCTAGTTTAATTGCTAGGTTACGATTCCAACTTGGTTTAGGTAGTAAATTCCGTAATTTAAAGCATTTAGTGAGCCGAAAATTCGTGTAGTAATAGCTGATGTTAAAGCGCCTCTTTAACGAACAAGAAAAGGTGATAAATATCTGGAGGCGGTTTCGGCTAAAGCTAGTAGGCGTTGATTTAGAATCTTCTTGTTGGATAGGCCAGCAAGTATCAGCCACACTTGGCTTTGCTAATGGCACTCCAGGCAAGATTAAATTAGCATCTGAAGTTAGATTAGAACAGGGTGTTATTCTCCAAGCATGGGGAGGAAGCATTGTGATTGATAAGAATGTTTTTATCGGCCCTTATACAGTAATTTATGGTCATGGTGATGTCACAGTTGGTAAAGATACTCTAATTGCTATGCACTGTCGAATACTCTCTTCAAATCATACAATTCCTGATAAAAATAAGCCGATTAGATGTAATCCAGATATTTTATTACCAGTAAATATCGGAGAAGATGTATGGCTTGGCGCGGGAGTTACTATTTTAGGAGGTGTGACTATTGGAAATGGTTGTGTTGTTGGTGCTGGTGCAGTTGTAACTAAAGATTTACCACCTTATTCAGTAGCAGTAGGTGTTCCTGCAAAAGTAGTGAGAAATCGTTTATGAATCCCCTTGTTTCAGTTATTATTCCTACTCATAATCCTAATTACGAGCGGTTACAAAAAACGCTTAATGCTTTAAAAAAACAGACTCTTTTACAGGAAAGCTGGGAACTAATAGTTATAGATAATTTAACACCTGATCCAACATATATTTATAAATTTGATTTTTCCTGGCACAACTATACAAAAGTTGTTAGGGAAGAAAAATTAGGCTTAACAAGAGCAAGAATAGCAGGAATTAAAGCAAGTCAAGGGAAATATCTAGTATTTGTGGATGATGATAATGTCCTTGATGATAATTATCTAAATAATGTAATTGAAATTTTTCAAAATTATCCACATTTAGGTGCAATTGGTGGTAAATCTCTCCCAGATTTTGAAGTCGAACCTGAGTCTTGGGTAAAAGATTTCTGGGTTTGTTTAGCACTACGTAATTTAGGTGAAGAAATTCAAATTTACGCTTTTGATGAACTCCCCAAAAAAGAAAAACAGCATCCTTACTTTGCTCCTATTGGAGCAGGAATGGCTTTGCAACGCCAAGCTGCATTGCTTTATGTTGATAGTATTGCAGAAAATATCAATAGGCTATCTCTAGATAGAACAGGTAAAAGTTTACAATCTGGAGGTGACTGCGACATTAACTTAACACTTCTCGAAGCTGGTTGGGCAGTAGGTTACTTCCCTCAACTACAATTAACTCATCTTATCTCAGCAAATCGTTTAACTAAAGATTACTTGGCGCGTCTGAATCGAGCTTCATTGCGTTCCTGGGTTCAAGTTTTAGATGCTCATAACATTCATCCTTGGCAGAAAATACCTAGTTGGAGTGTTATTCCCAGGCAGATAAAGGCATTTTTTAGTTATCAACCTTGGAAGAGTCCTGCTAATTACATCAATTGGCAAGGTGCTTGTGGAATGTTTGAGGGATTAGGAACTTTATCGGCTAACCACGGCAATCAACTCTAGTGTTTAATTATATAGATTCAAATTTCACTGAATATTACTTATGAAGTATGTAAAAATTAAGTTATGTTAACTAATAATACAATTAGCACAAATGTTCGCCAGTTAGCCAAGAAATTTCAGTTTGGGGCGATCGCCTATAAGTTATATTATTCTCCTAAGACATTTGTGCAAAGAACTCTGCAAAAAGGCGTTCTCAATGTGGTGACTGACCATTGGTCAAGCCTACAAATGGAAGCAGCCGCTTATAATTTACCATCAATTAATATTAAATCTTCTCAAGAACCTCTAGATATTTATTTTTTGACTGGGCGAAATTTTTGGTATCAGACCTGTTTATGTGCTTACTCGATGGCACAACATACAAACTTGACTTTGCGACCAATTATTTATGATGATGGCTCTTTAGAAAAAAAGTATCAAGACCAAATCATCAAAATTTTTCCCAATGCCAAAATAATTCTCAACTCAGAAATTGAAGAATACATAAATCAATATCTACCCCAGAAAAAATTTCCATATCTCAGAGAACGCCGCTTGAATTATCCAAATCTGCGAAAAGTAACAGATATTCACATTGCCTCTCAAGGATGGAAACTGGTATTAGATTCTGATATGTTATTTTTCCGTACACCAGATTTTCTATTAGACTGGCTCAAATCTCCTCAGCAGCCATGTCATATGGTAGATGTTGAGACTTCCTATGGTTATCCAGAAACTTTGATGGCTTCCTTAGCACAAGCCAATATATCTGAACGCTTGAATGTAGGAATATGTGGTTTAAAAAGTGAGGATATTGATTGGGAAAAATTAGAATATTGGTGCAGAACTATGATAGAGCAGCAAGGCACTCATTATTATCAAGAACAGGCACTTGTCGCTATGCTAATGGCTGGTAAACCTTGTGCAGTTGCACCAGATAAAGAATACATAGTTATGCCTAGTAAAGATGAAGTGATTCAGCCTCAAGCAGTTTTACATCACTATGTAGCAGACTCCAAGCCTTGGTATTTCCGCTATGGCTGGAAGCATATTGTTAAATAGTTTTTTGGATTTAGACCAAAATCAGCGAGTTTTAAGGATGATATGTCAAAAAAATTCTTCTATTTAGGATAAATGGAGGAAGTCGTATGATACCTTTAGTTTCTATACTTATACCTTGCTATAATGCCGAACGTTGGTTAGCTCAAACGTTAGAATCAGCTTTACAGCAAACCTGGAAAAATATAGAAGTAATTATAGTAGATGATGGCTCTATTGATGCTAGTGTGACAGTTGCTCAAAAATTTGTATCACACAACGTTAAAGTTATCCTTCAAACTAATCGGGGAGCAAGTGCAGCCAGAAACAAAGCACTTCAGGAAGCCCAAGGAGAATTTATTCAATATCTAGATGCTGATGATTTATTAGCACCTGACAAGATAGAACATCAAATGCAACTTCTAAATTGCGATCGCAATTCAGATGTGATTGCATCAGGAGCATGGGCGAGATTTCAGACAAATCCTTCCGAAGCTCAATTTATCCCTCAGCCTCTTTGGGTGGATATGCTACCTGTTGAGTGGCTGGTTTGCGCTTGGGAAGGACATTGGATGATGCACCCTGCTGCTTGGTTAGTTTCTCGCAAAGTTGCTGATAAAGCTGGCATTTGGAATGAAAGTTTGTCCTTAAATGACGATGGTGAATATTTTTGTCGTATTCTCTTGGCTAGTCAAGGAGTTAAGTTTAGCTCAGATGCTAAGTCATACTACAGATCAGGCAACTCTCATAGTCTTAGTGGTTCTAAATCTCAAAAAGCATGGGAATCTGCTTTTTTAGCCCTAGAACTTGGTACAAATAATCTTTTGCTAAAAGAAAACAGTCCACGTACACGTCATGCTTGTGCAACCGTGTTTCAACGCTTCATTTATGAAGTTTATCCTGATGTACCTGAATTGAGAAAAAAGGCAGAAGCCAAAGTAAGAAGCTTAGGTGGCTCAGATTTACCGCCTCTAGGGGGTAAGCTTTATTTAGAAATCAGCCGCTTTATAGGTTGGAAATTAGCAAAACGACTGCAAAAGGGAGTTTATAATTTTAGATATTTTCAAGAACCTTATCAGAAAATTTGATAAAAAAATCCACACCCATTAATGAAAGTTTTGATCATTATTTTGAATTGCTAGAATCACACTTATTTAATTATGGCTGTTTGTCGTATTTATCTTTGTACTTATCGCCGTCCTCAGCTTCTGCCTCGTGCCTTAGACAGTTTACTGAATCAGACTTTTCAGGACTGGATTTGTGAACTGCACAATGACGACCCGGATGATTCAACACCCAAAGAGTTAGTCGAAAAAATTACAGACCCTAGAATTATTCTAGTAAATCATCCAAAAAACTTGGGCGCAACGCAAACTTTTAATCTAGTTTTTCGCAAAGTCGATGAACCTTTTGTGTCATTACTAGAAGATGATAACTGGTGGAATCCCGACTTCTTAGAAAAAATGCTAGAAGCAATGGAAAAACATCCAGAGGTAGAGGTGGCTTGGTCTAATATGCGGATGTGGCAAGAGCAAGAAAATGGCATCTGGAAAAATTTGCAGACAAGCACTTTCCCCTTATCAATTAAAGAACCCTACAAATTGTGGTATTTTCCGCATAAACATCAAATATTAGGCGCACTACATTCTCAAGGTGCGATGTTAATTAGAAACAAGAATATAGAAAATTATCAAGTTCCGGTTTCTACTCCTTCTGCGATTATTGAACACGTCCGAGAAAGAGCATATAATTATCCGATTTTATTTGTTAATCAAGAATTAGCAAATTTTGCTGTAACCCGTTCAACATCTCGTTCTAAGAATGTAGTGGAATGGGGTGTATCACAATTTCTGCTTGCTGCTAATTTCTTGAGATATATGCCACTTAGTGAGGAAAACATTCAATTAATTTGGCAAGAATTTAGAAGCAAAAAAGTTATTGCTACACCTACATTATTGTGGTCTGCTTTGTTGTATCCAGAATGCCGTTATCTCTTGCATAAAGCAACTTTATATGACTGGTTTGTATTTATTCTCAAAATTTTTAAGCGTCCGATCCAGACCTATCAATTTTTAAAATTTATCAAGAATCTTCAGGAACTCCAGAATTTTTTAGAGAGAAATACCAAAACATCAATGCAAAAATCTACAAAATTTAAATTCGATGAGACTTAGTGATATGAAGTGAGATAAAAAATTGATATTAAAAAACAACTATTTTTTATTAGTAGTAAGTTTTAGTATGTATGATAGTTAATACACAAGGATTTACTGGATGAATATCTATGGTCATAGCGATTTCTAATAGTTAATTATATTCCAATGTTGTTTTTTTGATGTTTTAAATGAAAAGTGGAAATGGATTTGTATATGTAGCAACAGGGCAAGGTTATAGGGACGAAGCCTTAAAATCGGCGGACACCTTAAAACGTTCTCAACCTGGTGCAAAGATTTGTCTAGTCACAGATAAAGCACCACAGAAACAGACTCTTTTTGATGATGTTGTTGTGGTTGAATCAGAAAATGTGACTTTTTCTCCCCTAGATAAGACTTTAGCAGTAAGATGTCCCTACGAGCGAGTTGTCTTTCTGGATACCGATACTTCTGTTGTTGGTGAGTTGAAGGAACTGTTTGAGATACTAAATGGTTTTGAAATTGCTCTATTGCCAGAAACTAAGCGAGGTTGGGATTATGAACTTCCAGATGTGCCTCAACCATTCGCGGAATTCAATACTGGAGTGATTGTATTTCGCAATGATGCACGAATAAATGCTCTGTTTGAACAGTGGCGACAGATGTATCAACAGTTACGGCAAAATCCTGGTTTAGTTAATGATCAACCTAGTTTTCGTAGGGTACTATTTCACTCAGATATTCGGGTCGCACCATTGCCTAGTGAGTTTCATTTTCTAGGTAACACAGAAAACTACATTATGTGGGATGCGCGTCTGATTCATGCACGAGGAGATTTAGAAGCGATCGCCTCGCAAGTAAATCGTCGCCTCGGTAGTCGAGTGTATATTCCTGATGTTGGCACGCTGCAAGGCTTTAATGGTCGGCTCAGTTGGGCAATTAAACTTTTAAACTTCTTCTGGAATGGAATTCAGCTTTTGTGGAGGAAGCCAACAGACTCAGCCGGGATGAATCCGGGGAAATGGTGGCTGAAAGAAAAACGCACAAAAGATGCTCAAGTTTAACAATTTTAGAAAAAATACCCTATGTCTGCCATTACACTGCAAATTAACTTATGCCCAGGCGATATTGCTTATGCAGAACTGACAGTTCCCCGGTTGGTGAAGATGTATCGTCCTTTCTGCACTCACATTTTAGCCATTGTGGACTGTTGTCCTCCCCAGACTACTCAGTTTGTCAATGCTATCAAAAAATTCGCCCCAGATGAATTTGCCCAACGAGTTAGTGTTCTGGAAAAAATACTCATCGGTTGGCAACAAGAAGGACTGTTTGACCAAGTTGTTTACCTGAAACCGGATAGTAATATCTTTGCAGGACTGTCTAAGCGATATCTCAGAGGCATTGTTCAAGAAACACATGATGCTTTTGGACATGCTCTCATGTCTTATATGGCAGCTCTAGATATACCAAAAACAAAGTATATCCTTCATTTTGATGCTGACATTTTGATGTACACTCAGCCCGGTAGTACTTGGTTAGAAGAAGCTTGCGATCGCCTAGAAAAAGATTCAACATTAGTTGCTGTCAGTCCACGAATTAGCCCCCCTCCTACACATCCAGATTTAGACCCTGAAATAGCTCCGGCATTACCCAATCATCCTGAAAGTGGATGGCTATCCACCTGGAAAACTCACTCAGTCGAAGGAGGCTGGTTAAGTGATTGGATTAGTAACCGTTGCTTTTTGGTGGATAAAGAACGCTTACAAAAATTACAACCTCTAATTGCTGATGACGAAAAATTGAGCGTTCGTTTTTATGCTCAACTACATCAACTAGCTAGGCGTTTAGCTAAAGGTAGCTGGTTAGGAAACTTAGGAGATTTACCACAACTACAACCAGGTGACTCCTTCAGCCGTCGTCTGAGAAACATTGTTAAATATCGTCTATTACCTATATACCCTCAACCACCAGAGGTTATGCTACACGCCAAGTTACGCCGCGAAGGACTCCATTGTTTATACCTCTCCAGGAAAGATGCTTGGTATGTACATCCTACGACGAAACCTGCTGATTTCATCCAACTATTACCTCAACTCATCCCAGCAATTGATCGAGGAGAAGCACCAAAGGAACAACAGAGATGTTCAGAGATACGCTTACATTTCTGGAAAGAGTATCTACAAACTCAAAATCTTGATGCTTCAGCAAATAAATAAAATAAATTTTAAAAAAAATCATAATCTAAAACATAACATTATATGAATATTTCAACAATTGCTCAAGAGCTAAAGTTATTTAGCAAAATTCAACCAGAAGTTAATAATTTAAATCGAGAAAAAAGGCAAAATAGTTATGATTCCAACCTAGAAGGCTTAAGAGGATATGCCGCAATTGCTGTTGCTTTATTTCATGTATTTGCTTTTAAGAATGTGCTTGATCCTGCTTATTCGCCCAATGAATATTTAGGACAACTCCAGCCTGGACATGCAGCCGTTATGCTTTTCTTTATGCTATCGGGCTATGTTATTGGATTAACAAATACAACGGAATTTTCTGGTAAATCAGTTAAAAATTATCTGATTCGTCGAGCGATTCGTATAATTCCCATCTATTGGATTGTTGTGATTTTTTCATTTTTATGTCATCCAGTAGATCAATTCACAACTGTTATCGGCAACTTATTTTTTTTACAGCAAGTGTTTGTACCAACAATTACCAATAACGCTTCGTTGTGGAGTTTAACGTATGAGGTAGGGTACTATTTTTTATTTCTTTTTATTTGGTTTTTTAAACCAAAACTAATAACTGTATTAAGCATCTCTTTAGCTATTAGTATCTTCGGATGGTTTTCTCCATATTTACCCCCTATATTACAACTATTTTGTAGTTTTGTCTCAGGCTGGATATTCTGGATAACTGGTTTATGGTTAGCATGGAAAATTAGACCACAGCCATCGCATAAAGTTCCCATTTTTAGTTACTTGCTTCTATTTATCGCGTTTACGCTTATAAGACCTTTATCTTTTATTTTGGAAAAATTAGGTTATTTCTATACAGAGACCAATATAGGAGGAGTAAATTTTAGTGTTTTGGGTATACTTCCTATCTGTCTATTATTATTTATGGAAATCACTCAACGCCGATTGATAGGATATAAATTATTACGTCTAGGTTGTATATTAGTTCCATTACTTTATATCACACCATTAGTTTTACAGGGTCGTATATTTGAGAATAGTTTTTGGATTACACCCGCAGTATTAATCTTTCTCACTATAATTTTATGGCGATTTAAAATGAATATTTCTGTAGTAGCTAAACTGGCTCCTGTAGGCAAAATTTCTTACGCATTATATATTTTGCATGTGCCTATCATGAAGTTAATTCATGACTACTTCCCTTGGCAGGGAACATGGTGGAGTTTTTCCTTAAGGTTTATAGTTTGGTTGTTGATCACTGTTGCTATTTCTATATTTCTTGAGCTAGTTTTACAGCCAATTATTAAAACTAAACTATCTAGATTACTGCTTCCGCATTAACCATAATTTTTACCACAATTCAAATCAGCTTAAGTTATTGCAAATTTAATGGTGCAGATGACCACGAATATCCAGTCAAAACCTGCTGTCACATTAGCTCATCTTATGCCTGCTCCTTTTGTCCAACAAGTAGGCAAAGCCTTGTTAGAGGCTGGGATGTTGAATCAATTTGTCACGACTTTAGTTGATCGCCCTAGTGCAGAATATTTAAATAATTTATGTAAGGTAGCATCAATATTCAAATTTGATTTAAAAAAACAGCTATCTCGCCGCGCTCTTACAGAAATTCCAGATTCACTTGTTAAAGATTATCCATTCCCGGAAATTATTCGGCTTTTAGTTGGTAAATTAGACAAAGATAAAAGATTAACTGATATTGTTTTTCATTGGGAGAATGCAGGCTTTGACAATTGGGCTGCTCGTCAATCACTAAACGGCTCCCAAGCAGTTTATGCCTATGAATATAATTGCCTAGCCACTTTTCAAACTGCCAAACAACATAACATTGCTTGCATTTATGATGTTCCCTCGCCTGAACATGATTATGTAGAAAATTTATTATCTCAAGAACAGGAAATATACCCTGAACTTGATACACCTTATCGGAAATATTGCAAAGCTCGTCAAAAGAATCGTACCCAGCGACGTAGGCAAGAATGGCAACTAGCTGATGTCATTATCACTAATTCTGAATTTACTAAAGCATCATACGCTGCTGCTGGTTTGGATGTAGAAAAAGTCAAAGTCGTGCCTTTAGGTGCGCCTCCAATTACTAAAGAAGTATCTCTGGGTAGTTCGGAAGTACAACCTTTAAAGTTTCTGTGGGCAGGAACATTTGGCATTCGCAAAGGTGGCCATTATTTATTGAAAGCTTGGCAAAAATTGCAGCCTAATTCTCACGCTTGTCTTGATGTTTTTGGTGCTTTAGGACTACCTAGTGCTTTAGTAAATGATTTGCCCAGGGAAATCAAAATTTCTGGAACTGTTCCCCGTGCTGAACTTGATGAACTTTATCGCCAAGCTGATGTGCTGGTATTTCCAACTTTATGTGACGGCTTTGGTATGGTTGTAACTGAAGCCTTTGCTCAGGGTTTACCAGTGATCACTACCAACCAGGCTGGTGCGGCTGACTTGGTAAAACATGGTGTTAACGGCTTGATTATTCCTGCCGGAGATGTTGATGCTTTAGCTGAGGCTTTGGACTGGTGTTTAACCCATAGACAGGAACTTAAAGAGATGCGAAAAGCGGCACTAGAGACAGCTGCTAGTTGGCAATGGTCTGATTATCGCCGCGTTTTGATTGACAATATATTGAATGGACTAACAGTGGCTGGCTACACCTTATGAAACAGCAACGAATATGTCTAGTTAGCCCTGGTCACGTTGCTTCTAACCCGCGATTAGTGAAAGAGGCGAATGCTTTGCATGAAGCTGGCTTTCAAGTCAGGGTGGTTGCTGGAGATTACATGGCAGCGATTCGCCCCTTAGACCAAACTATTTTGTCACAAGCTCCTTGGGCTTGGGTGCTGGTGGGCTTGGGGTCAAAGCCAAGTTATTTAGCTCGTAGGCTGTGGCAAAATATTGCTCGTCGTGTAACAAAAACTGGCTGGATTCCCCACATATCAATTGCGATTTGGGCGCATAGTTTAGTAAGTTTTCAGCTGGCTAAGGCTGCTGCTGCTGAACCAGCCGATTTGTACATTGCTCATAATTTAGCAGCACTCCCCGCAGCAGCCCTAGCGGCTCAACGTCACCAGGCTCGATTGGGTTTTGATGCTGAAGACTTTCATGTGGGTGAGTTACCTGATACACCAGAGTATCAGGCGGAAATTGCTGTGCGCGATCGCATTGAACGCACTTTTTTACCGCTATGTCATCACTTAACTGCTGCTTCACCAGGAATTGCGACTGCTTATGCTCAACGCTACGGAGTAAAAATGCAGTCAATCCTCAATGTATGTCCCCTTGGGGAAGCACCTGCATCACCCTGTGAACGCAAATCCTCAGAACCCTCGCTTTACTGGTTTTCCCAAACTATTGGCCCTGGTAGGGGGCTGGAATCAATTATCCAGGCAATGGGACAAATGCAAACTCCTGTACATCTGCATCTACGTGGTCTTCCGGCTGCTGGATATGCACAACAGCTAATGGAGTTAGCGCAAAAGGTGGGAGTAGGCGATCGCCTGCATTTGCTACCCTCTGCACCCCCATCAGAAATGGTGCGCCTAGCTGCCATTCATGACCTAGGCTTATGTTTAGAATTAAATCAACCCTTAAATCGAGCTATCTGTTTGACAAACAAAATTTTTACCTATCTTTTAGCAGGTTTACCCATACTGATGAGTAAAACACCTGCCCAAGAAGAAATTTATGAAGAATTAAAAGCAGCAGCTTTATTAGCCAATATTGATGATCCAGGTGCGATCGCCATTGCTTTGGATACTTGGTTTTCTAACCCAGATAAATTGCAACTATCTCATACTAAAGCTTGGGAATTAGGACAACAAATTTATAATTGGGATGTAGAACAACAAAAGTTTTTATTCTTGATCAATAACGCTTTAGAATAATTTAACTGAGCATCATTTAAAAATAAGACTAATTCAACTATGAATCAAGAAACCTTAATTAAATACTCAGAAGGATTTGCTAAAAAATTAGAACATCAGCCAATCAAGTCGAGATTACGATTATTCTCATTTTGGTTGCAGCGTATTAGGAAAAATTTGCGCCTACAGCAACTGAATAGTAGTTTATCGGAAGATGATTATAACTCACTTGTCAAAGTGCCGTTTTGTTTACAAGATCCACCTTATAAATATCAAGGCTACCAAGGCCCTTGGATAGAAGATTTTTTCTATGAGTATTGGGTTAATAATCATCTCCGTAAGCACCTGACCTACTTACCAATTTTGTTTGACAGCTTCTTTTTTCACAGTCAAGTACATAAATATACACCTAGACAGTTTAAATATATTTATAGTCAGATGCTACAAGTTTTACAAGAAAGTATCCATCCTGATAAAATATACTTTACTATTCTAGGAATGTATGATTTCCCTATTTGGGACTGGCATAATTTTCCCAAAAATGTATTAGTTTTTAGTGCTGGTGGTGGTGGTGATGTTCCAATTCCACTATTAAAAGGAAGTCCAGAATTCAAATGCCCTACTAAAGAAATATTAGTGTCTTTTATGGGTAGATTAGATGGAGCAAGTAATTCTGGAAATGTCCGCCAAAAAATGTATGAAACCCTGAAAGAGGTTGCTTATTTTGGACAAGGATCTCACTGGCGTAGTGTGATGGAAAAATCAACATTTACCCTCTGTCCCCGTGGACTTGGACAAACGAGTTTTCGCTTGTACGAAGCAATTAGTGTAGGATCAATTCCCATTTATATTTGGGACGATATAGAGTGGTTGCCTTATCAAGATGTCTTGGATTGGTCGGAAATTGCCATCAGTGTGAATAGCAAAGACATAGATAAAATTCCAGACTTGATTAAGGCTCATTCCCCGGAAGATATTTTCCGAAAACAGCAACGTATAGCAGAATTATACCTAAAGTTTTTCACTCTTGAAGCTGTTTGTGAAAATATTGTCAGAATGTTGGATAATTTTAATTCAATGACAGATGTTATACAAATTACTAGTAAACGAAGAATATAGGCAATTTATATGAGCTTAGTTCAGAAATATAGTTGTAAAATCCGTTTTGCTATGTCTCGTCTGCCTTACTTTCCCATTAAGTATTGGCTGACTGATGAGGATATAAAACCTGTGCCAGTTTTATGGTCAAAAATTATGCCATTTTTCAACTCTGAGAAAGGTTTTTTTAACTTTGAGCTTTGGGGTTGGGATGTACGTGAGTTACGCTTTTTGAATAGGTTTATTTCACCAGGAATGGTATTTCTGGATATAGGTGCTTATCATGGAATTTACTCAATAATAGCAGGGAGAAAAGTATCAACTACAGGTAAAGTATATACATTTGAACCAACACCAAGTCATTATCGTCGCATTAATCATCATCTTTGGCTCAATAAAATTGAAAATGTTGTAGTTGAGCAATTGGCTTTAAGTGATTCAGATGGCACAACAGAGTTTCATATTCCGGTGAATGGAGTAATGACTGTAGGTAGTTTAAAACCTTCATTATTTAGTAGAGGTAAACTCAAGGCAATTACTGTAGAAACAACCCGATTAGATACTTATATAGAAAAACAAAAAATAGAAAAAATCGACATCATTAAAGTTGATGTGGAAGGTGCAGAAATGCTTTTTTTTGAAGGAGCTAAAGCCACATTCAAGCATTTCCAACCTTTATTAATTTTGGAAGCAATTGATGTTGCCTGTGAGCCGTGGGGTTATAAAGCATCTGCTTTGTTGTCTAAAGTTCAACAAGACTATGATTATGTTTTGTATGAATTTGATGAGCAGGGTTATCTCAGTCCACACAATATTTGTGAAACTTACCCATCTGTGAGCAATGCAAACTTTTTGGCAGTTCCCAGGATCAAAGTTGATTGTATAAAACCTTTCTTAACTGCACATAGATAATCATTGAAATATGCTATACCTTAGCATTATTTAATCATTGTGTAATTGATATGACTAGCTTTTGTTCAGGAAAAATTAACTATTATTTAAACCTATGTATAATAATATTTTAGGCGCATTAAAGGAACAAGTAAAGAACCAAATCCATAAAAGAGGATGGATAGTTTGCCAATTGAGGAACTTACCAGCAGGCATAGATATTGCTTATGACCTATCCAATAGGATTAACTCATATAATTTTAAAACGATATTTGATTGTGGCGCTCATAGAGGTGAAACTGCAATCAATTTTAGCAAGAAATTTCCATCAGCCAAAATATATTCATTTGAGCCGGTTCAAAGCAATTTTGAATCATTAAGAAAGAATGTAGAGAAGTATCCTCAAATTTCCTCTTACAATTTCGCGTTGGGAGATAAGGAAGAAACTATAGCTATTCAGATAAATTCAGATTCACAAACTCATTCTCTAAAGAACAGAGTTACGGAAAATGAAAAACAAAATTCAGAAGTTATTCAGGTCATAACTATTGATAGTTTTTTATCTTCTCATTGTATAGCCAGTATAGACTTACTAAAGATTGACACAGAAGGGTATGAGCTTAACGTATTACAAGGAGCCAAGCAAAGCCTAACAAGCAACAAGATAAACTTTGTTATAGCTGAAGCAACAATTTTAGAAAATAATAATTACCATACTAACATTAGGTTAATAGACGATTATTTGAAATTATATGGATATCAAATAACAACTATTTATGATCAGGTTATTTGGAATAATCCTAGTCGATTGCTATATTTTAATGTACTTTTCTCAAGAAAGTAAAATAATATACCAAAAAGTAACAGTGACTGGCGGCATAGACAAACAATAGCTAAACCAGAGAGATGAAAATTCTGCTAACAGCTGATCCGGAATTACCAGTACCACCAAAACTATACGGTGGTATTGAACGTATTGTTGATTTACTTGTAAAAGGATTGCAGGCGCGTGGACACACTGTGGGACTGGTGGCTCACCTTGACTCAACATCACCTGCAAATCAGTCTTTCGCTTGGATGGGAAAGCGATCGCAAAACAAATTTGATGCACTGCAAAATACAATCACCCTATTGTCAGCAGTACAGCAGTTTCAGCCTGATATTATTCATAGTTTCTCTCGCATCCTTTACTTATTACCTCTGTTATCTGCACGTCTCCCCAAAGTGATGTCTTATCAGAGATATCCCAGCCATCGCACCACTAGCTGGGCTGTCAAACTTGCCAAGGGTTCTCTAACTTTTACAGGTTGTAGTGATTATATTTGTAAAACTGGAAAAACTTCTGGAGGAGTTTGGCATACTATTCACAACTGTGTCGAAATAGAAAAATACACTTTCCAACCAAAGGTAGCTTCCGATGCACCTTTAGTATTTCTCAGCCGAGTAGAACGGATTAAAGGAGCGCATACCGCTATTGCCATTGCCAAAAAAACTGGACGTAACTTAATCATTGCTGGAAATCATGCCACAACTGGGGAAGCAGGTAAATACTGGCAAGAAGAAATCGTTCCTCATTTAGGCAAAGATGGCATTGAGTATGTTGGCGCTGTCAACGACATTCAGAAAAATGAACTTTTGGGACAAGCGGCGGCGATGATTGTACCAATAGAATGGGAAGAACCTTTTGGGATTGTTTTTGCAGAAGCTCTGGCTTGTGGCACACCTGTGATATCTTGCCCTAGAGGAGCATTACCAGAGATTATCAGGCAAGGTACTGATGGTTATTTAATTAATACTCTTGATGAAGGGGTTATTGCTGTTAACAAATTGTCCAATATTGAACGTGAACAATGTCGTCAACGGGCAGAGACAAGTTTTTCCGCCTCGGTGATTCTGGAACAATATGAAAAACTGTATCATAGCGTTGTATTTTAATTAAAAAACATGATTACAAAAACAGTTTCTCTACCTTTACCTCTAAAGTGGATACAACCACTAGATTTTCAGCAGAAATTAGGAATTTGTGAACGATTTTTTGGTAAAGCGATCGCTGGAAATGGTGTTTGTTGGGTGGATACTGGAGCCGGAATCCCCTGGAAACTTGATTTGACTAATTGCACCCATCGCTGGATTGTTTATGGTAAATATGAAGGTGCTGCATTTCTCAACTGGGCAAGAAAATTTCTCCCTAGTGATGGGATGATTGTAGACTCAGGTGCAAATATTGGCCAAATGTTAATGTACTTATCTCAATGGATACCACAAGGAAAAGTATTAGCATTTGAACCTGGTACGGAAGCAGGTAACTGGTTAGAAGAGTGTTTAGCAATTAATAGCAATCTCCCTGTAGAAGTAATCCGGGCTGGACTTGGTGCATCAAAGGCTCAATTACGTCTGCAACATATTGGAGATAGTTTGGGACATGGCGCTTGGAGTAAAATATCAGAAACTGAAGGTGAAGTAATTCAAATAGTACGTCTAGAAGACGAATTAGCCGCACGTTCTATTACCAATGTAGATTTGTGGAAATTGGATGTAGAAGGTTATGAAATTCCAGCCTTACAGGGTGCGGAAACTTTCTTAAAAGAGCAACGGATCAAAGCTATTTACGCTGAGATGTTTGAAGAAAATGGGCAGCGAATTCGAGATTATCTCATACAGTTTGGGTATAAATGCTACCTATTTGACTCGCAAGGTAAAATTTACTCTCCAAGCAAATGGCCAAACTCTACTAACGGACTGTTTTTGCCTAATTAAACTTGATATGCGATGTATCCTACTTTGAAGCGTAAAGTTTTAATCGTCAGTCCCCATTTTCCACCCATCAATGCGCCAGACCATCAAAGGGTGCGAATGTCTCTACCTTACATGGAAGAATTTGGCTGGGAGCCTCACATTCTAACGGTGCGTCCCGACTGTGTTCAAGGTGTTCAAGACTCAATACTGGCCAAAACAATTCCCTCTCATATTCCCATTACATACACTGGTGCATTACCTGTGCAACAAACTCGACGCATTGGGATGAGCAGTTTAGGGTTGAGGTGTTTTCCTTATTTACTTCAAGCAGGCGATCGCTTACTCCATCAACAAAAATTTGATTTAGTTTACTTTTCCACCACTATATTTGTCACTATGGTGCTGGGTAGTAGATGGTATCATCGCTTTAATATACCTTACATTCTTGACTTTCAAGACCCTTGGTTGAGCGATTATTACAAACAAGCACAAACTTTACCACCAGGAGGACGCTTCAAGTATGGATTTGCTAGACTCCAGGCAAAACTATTAGAACCAAAAGCTTTAAGTAAAGTTGCTCATATCATTAGCGTTTCACCAGCATATCCCAAAACTTTACAACAACGCTATCCACATCTACAAGCACAACAGTTTACTGTTCTACCTTTTGGCGCTCCCGAACCTGATTTTGCTGCACTTTCTGGACTGAATATTCCACAAAAAATATTTAATCCCAATGATGGTAAACGTCATTGGGTATATGTAGGACGAGGTGGCTATGATATGACTTTGGCTGTGCGGTCTTTATTTTTGGGTATTCAGTCCCATCGTCGCCAGAACCCAGAAATTTGGCAGTCGGTACAGTTGCACTTTGTTGGTACTAGCTATGCTCCAGGGAATCAAGCTGTCAAAACCATAGAGCCGATATCCCAAGAACTAGGTATTGCAGACTTAGTGAGAGAACATCCCCATCGTATTCCTTATTTTGAAGCACTACAAGTTCTTGCTGACAGCGATGCTATTGTCTTGATAGGTTCTGATGATCCTGACTATACAGCCTCAAAACTCTATCCCTGCATTCTAGCCCGTAAACCAATTCTTGCCATTTTTCATTACCAAAGTTCTGTAGTTGATATCTTGCAACGTTGTCAAGCCGGCCAAGCTGTCACCTTTACTTCACAACAACAGCCCAAAGATTTACAATCTTCAGTCATTACTCAAATCAATTGGTTACTATCTATAAATAAAGGATTCCAACCAAATATCAATTGGTCAGCCTTTCAGCCCTATACAGCTAGGGAAATGACTCACAAGCAATGTGCCATCTTTGATAGGTGTGTTACTGCTGCACGATAAAGTAATTAATATGAACCAATCTATCAATTCAACTCCTCAGTCATGGTCATACTTACCTTCCATACCAAAAAAAGAGCAGAAACAATTATTGAGGGTATTTTGGCTGATTGCATTGGGATTGGTTTCCTATGAACTTTTCTTGGTGAAAGACACCCCCTTTGTGAGTAAATTGGCAGCAGTTTTCATCACAGCAGCAGCTTTATGGCCTAATTATCTTTGGTGTTCAGGTCAAGCGAAAGGAATGCCTATTTTTCCCTTTTTTGCTCTGACACACATTTGGACTTACAGTCTACCACTGGTGACACATCATCCAACTGTTTTAACTTACTCTCTAGAAAGTCATTTATTTGCTAGTTTGACTGTCACTGGATTTCTGATCATAAGTACTTCAATATGGTTTTCATTGATCAAATCGCCTCCTCGCACGCCTAAATATTATCGAACTTTAACTAATAAAAAAGGTAATGCGTTCTTTTTCTTGATTTTATTAGCTGGCGTTTTTTTCAATATCTCGATTTATGGAAATTGGGGTTGGCTATCTCTGATACAAGGAGGTTTATTTACTGCCCTTCGTGCTGGTATTTTAGGATTAAATGCACTAGCTACTTTTGTGCTTTCTTATCAGTTGGGTAATAAGGAATTAACAAAACAGCAAAGTATATCATTTATATTTTTACTTGTGGCCTATATGGTGACAAATTCATTAGGCTTTTTGCTTGTAGGTGCTGCTAGTGCCTTTTTACTTGCAGTAGTTGCTTTTACTATTTCCCGTAAAAAAGTACCTATAATAGCAATTTTAATAGTTTTGATTTGCTTGTCTTTCCTGCACTATGGCAAAGGCCCCATGAGAGCTAAATATTGGGGTACTACAACTTCTTATTATCTTCAACCTTGGGAATACCCTACTAGATATGCTGAATGGATAGGTTACTCCCTAGAGTATATAAATAAGCAGAATAAACAGGATGATTTCTCTACTGATGAGGAAAAAAAAGCATCATTTTTCGAGCGAGCTAGTGTAATGCAAATGCTCCTTTTATCTCAAAAGAAAAGTCCTGAACCCATCCCATATATGTATGGAGAAACATATACAATCTTACCAGAACTGATAGTACCTCGGATATTAAACCCCAATAAAATTAGGGCGCACGAAGGTACAAGTTTGTTAAACATACATTACAAACTACAAACGCGAGAACAGAGTTTAACAACTACTATTGGCTGGGGTTTACTAGCTGAATCTTATGCCAACTTTGGATTAATGGGTTGTGCGGGATTGGCAATAATATTGGGTACAGTTTATGGAAAAGCGACTCGTTGGAGTATCAATGCGCCAATTCTTTCAGTCCAATCATTATTTGCTGTGATGATGATGTCTTTTGCTTTTCAGTCAGAATTTTCAGATGGAGTATATGTTGCGGCTTTATCGCAATCCAGCATGGTGCTAACTGGCATAGCATTTGTATTGATGCAGAAACAGCGAGTTCCTCGCTATGCCTTTCCTCCAGTAACAGCAAATTACCCTTACTATGGATAAATATAAACTAAGTATTATTACATCTCATCCAATACAATATTATGCTCCTTGGTTTCGCCATCTAAATAATCATAGTGATGTGCAGATCAAGGTATTTTATTTATGGGATTTTGGTGTTACAAAAAAGCTGGATGCAGGTTTCAAACAAGTTTTACAGTGGGATATTCCTTTGTTGGATGGATATGAATATGAGTTTGTGCCAAATGTGAGTAAGCAACCAGGAGTTCGTCATTTTTGGGGGTTACAAAATCCCTCTTTAATTTCACAGGTCAAGGCTTATAGTCCTGATGCAGTGTTGTTGATGAATTACAACTACGCCAGCATCTATAACTTTTTGTGGAAGTGGAATTCCCATAAAGCACCGTTGCTATTTCGAGGTGATTCCCATCGCCTGCTAAAATCTACCGGAGTCAAAGCTTGGGCGCGTCAGCAATTTATTACTCAAATTTACCGACGTTTTGCAGCTTGTCTCTATGTGGGAAAAGCCAATTATGAATATTTTCAATATCATGGTTTACCCAATCATAATTTATTTTTTTCCCCCCATGCAGTAGAGAACGATCGCTTTATATCTCAAGCTGATCACGCTAAACAACAAGCAATCATCTGGAAGCAGGAATTAGGTATCCCATCAGATCATGCAGTGATTTTGTTTGCAGGTAAATTTGAACCTAAAAAACGTCCTTTAGATTTACTACAAGCTTTTGTGGCTGCGAACTTGTCTCAAGTTTCTTTATTATTTGTTGGTGCAGGCCCCTTAGAGACAGACTTAAAAACTTCAGCCGCACAACATAGCAACATATACTTTGCTCCTTTTCAAAATCAAACCTTAATGCCCCGTACCTATGCAATTGCTGATTTATTTGTCTTACCCAGTTATGGTGCTTCAGAAACTTGGGGGTTGGCAATCAACGAAGCGATGTGTTTATCTCGTCCAGTCATTGTCAGTAGTCATGTAGGTTGCGCTCAAGATTTGATTCATCACCAACATAATGGGTTGGTGTTTCCAGCAGGTAATGTGTCCGCTTTAACTAGCTCTCTGCAAGAAGCCTTTTCTGATCGCCAACGTTTGCGGCATTGGGGCGAAGAAAGCCAAAAAATTGTTTCTCAGTATAGTTATACTCAGGCAAGTCAAGGTTTAAAACAGGCACTTGACTATGTAATTTCATCTGTTGCTCCCAATCATCATCAGGTTAGGCCAACAAAAATCTCCTAGGCAAGTTTCCCGTCCTTGAATTTTTCATAAGTCTCATAAATAAAGTGCTTGAAAAAATATTGAGTAAAAATAAATATCGTTGTCATCTTTGGTTTCCAGCTTTATTCAACTCAACAGGCGGAATTCAACGTTACTCTTCTTTATGTTTAACAGCATTTCAACGTCTTTACCCCGATTGTGCCTACAATATAGTCATTAAACACGATACAAATGTACCACCTAAGTCAGCTAATTTATATTTTCATACGACTGGTAAATGGCCTTTACCCTTACGTACTGCCGCACTAGCAGCACAAATGGTTGGCCTTGGTCTTTGGCAGCGTCCCAACTTGATTTTTTCTACCCATCCCAACTTTAGTGTGACTGCTAATTTGTTAAAGCAGTTAATCGGTACCCCTTACTGGGTTGCAGCCCACGGGATTGATGCTTGGGATATTCAAAATCCTGCCGTCAAGCAAGGTTTAAAGAATGCTGACCTGATTTTAGCGGTTAGTAATTACACGCGCGATCGCCTTATGCAAGAACAAAACCTGAAGCCAGATCAAGTGGTTGTTCTACCCAATACCTTGAATGCGGATAATTTTAAAATTTCTCCCAAGCCAGATCATCTCCTTCAACAATATGGCTTAAATCCTCACCAGCCAGTTATTCTGACAGTTACTCGTCTTGCCCAATCACCGCAGAGGTGTAAGGGCTATGACAAAATTTTGCGGGCGTTACCGCAAATTCGTCAGGCTATTCCCGATGTCCATTATGTTTTAGTAGGTAAAGGAAATGACCGACCCAGAATTGAACAATTAATATCCCAACTGCAACTCCAAGACTGTGTAACATTAGCTGGCTATGTTCCTGATGAAGAACTACAAGATTATTACAATCTCTGTAATCTTTTTGCCATGCCAAGCAAAGGTGAAGGGTTTGGTATTGTTCACTTAGAAGCACTTGCTTGTGGTAAACCTACTTTGGGAGGCAATCAAGATGGGGCTGTTGATGCTCTTTGTCAGGGAGAATTAGGCGCACTTGTTGATCCAGATAATCTAGAGGCGATCGCTCAAACTATCATTCAAATTCTCCAGGGTAAATATCCTAACCCTCTAATATATCAACCAGAAGAATTGAGACACCGAGTCATGGAAAAGTTCGGTTTTGAGAGTTTTCAAACCCAAATTGATTATTACTTAAAGAAATATTTTTACTAAAGTCAAAATTTTGTAAATATATTGTTTTCATCTATTGCTATGATAACAGTTGAATATTCTAATAATTTTTAAAGCTAACGAAAATTATTCAATTATATAATGGTGCAACCCAAAATACAGGTTAATCAACCTCGCATTTGTCAAGTAGTTGCCAGCATCAATGAGAATATTGGTGGCCCGGCTTATTCGGTCACAAATCTAGCAAAAGCCCTAGCACAAAATAATATTGATTCTCATTTATTCACATTAGATTATCAATTACATGGGCAACAACTGCCTATTGATAGCGTGAAACTACATAGTCAACCAGCTAAAAATTTAGCTGTGTATATGAGAGGATTACAGCCAGATGCTAATTATTATTTGACTCAACTAGCAGCTACAGAATTAGACTTAATTCATAATCATGGACTATGGATGTTTCCCAATTTTTATGCTCGCCAAGCGGCAGTTCGTAATAAAATTCCTTTAGTGATTTCTCCTAGGGGTATGGTAGAATCATGGTCATTAAATAATAGTTGGTATAAGAAATTGCCAGCTTGGATTTTATATGAAAAGCAAAATTTAAATAAAGCTATTGCCTTTCATGCAACTTCAACTGAAGAAGTTAAATCAATCCGCAAACTCGGATATAAACAACCAATTGCTTTAATTTCTAATGGTGTTAGCGTCCCCACAATCAATGAAAAAGTTGATAGGCAAGAACTCAGCGATAAATTTCCAGAACTAGCTGAAAAAAAATGGTTACTTTTTTTATCAAGAATTCATCCAAAAAAAGGCTTAGACAACTTACTATATGTGTGGGAATCTTTGTCCAATCGCTTTCCTGAATGGCATTTAATTGTTGCTGGTGCAGATTTAATAGGCTATCAGAACGAGTTAGAAATGTTGGTAGAAAGCCTGAAATTAAAATCACAGGTAACTTTTACTGGTATGCTTTCTGGGAAGTTGAAGTATTCTGCTTTAACTAATGCTGATGTGTTTGTTCTGCCCACTCACTCAGAAAATTTTGGCATTGCGATCGCCGAATCCTTAGCTTACGGTGTGCCTGTTGTGACAACTAAGGGTGCGCCTTGGCAAGAACTAGAAACCCATAACTGCGGTTGGTGGATAGAAGATAATCAGCAAGCATTAGCGATCGCACTGACAGAAGCAATGAAAATGTCCTCACAAGAAAGACAACAAATGGGTGACAGAGGCAAAAATCTAGTACAAGCCAAATACTCTTGGAACTCAATAGCCAAGCAGATGGCTGACTTTTATTACTGGATTCTCGGTGGTGGTGAGCCACCTATTTGTGTTCAGTTTGATAAATCTGAGGGGAATTAGGCATGATTATTTCTATTGCTATGGGGCCGTGGTTGCCCGTTCCAGCAGTGCAAGGAGGCGCAATTCCACGGCTTTGGCAAGGTTTAGCTGAAGAATTTGCCAAAAAAGGCCATCAAGTAAAAATTTTATGCCGTTCTTATCCAGGGCAACCAGATACCGAAATCATTAATGGCGTTCAGTATATCCGAAGAGGAGGACTTCCTCAAAGTACTAACATTACTTTAGACCTAATTAAAGATTTATTCTATGCCTTAGTAACATTTCCTGTCCTACCTCCTGCGGATATTTTAATCATTAATGATTTCTGGCTACCTGTATTTGCATCTCT
The DNA here is from genome assembly GCF_014698045.1 of Aulosira sp. FACHB-615. Lineage (GTDB taxonomy): Bacteria > Cyanobacteriota > Cyanobacteriia > Cyanobacteriales > Nostocaceae > Nostoc_B. The sequence goes on along the minus strand of NZ_JACJSE010000024.1, from coordinate 70,265 downwards.
CCGTCCTCAAGTTGGAAAAATAGTGATTAATGCCAATAGGTTTCCTAAAGGACAATATCGCTCAGGGTTATATGTAAAAACAGCCTTTTTTGCTGCTGCATCACAGATTATAAAAGATAGTATTATTCAAGAATATCCTGCTGCAACTTCTCGCACCAAAGTTATCCCTAACCCTATTGATACCAGTATCTTTTCTCCCCCAAATCGCTCTAGATTAGCACAAAAAGAAACAGTGATTCTTTATGTAGGCAGAGTTCATCCGGAAAAAGGTATTCATTTGCTTTTAGCAGCATTTTCTATGTTGTCGCCGAGAATTCCTACAGTTAAGCTGAGGATTATTGGGCCAGTAAAAGAAAATCAAGGTGGGGGTGGGGAAAAATATTTACATACATTGCAAACTCAATCTGAAAATTTAAATGTTGAGTTTGTCGAGCCAATTTTTAACATCCAAGAGTTAGCGAAAGCCTACCAAGAAGCTGACTTATTCTGCTATCCTTCATTAGCAGAAAAAGGTGAATCTTTTGGAGTTGCCCCACTAGAAGCAATGGCAACAGCTTTAGTTCCTGTAGTTTCTGACTTAGCTTGTTTTAGAGATTTTATTCAGGAAGGAGTAACAGGATACTTTTTTGATCACCGCAGCCCTGATGCAGCTAAAAATCTTGCAGATGTCTTAGCATCAGCCATCCTCAATTCAGATAGGACAATGCAAATGGCTTTACAAGCAAGACAGCAAGCATCGGAATTTAGTTATGAACAAATCGCCAATCAATACCTTGCTGATTTTGAGAAGTTACTTCATAATCAAAGTATTTTAGATACTAAATTTCAGCAAACACAGCACACAGTTTCTAAAATTTAAAGATAAGTGTAGTGCTGAAACATATTGGGTGCAATCTAAGTTTTTCAATCAACAAATATGCTTGACGCAGTAACTCCACTTATCCTCACCTATAATGAAGCTCCAAATATTAATCGCACTCTCCAACAACTTACTTGGGCTGAGACAATTATAGTTATTGATAGCTACAGTACAGATGAAACCTTAGAAATCTTATCTTCCTATCCACAAGTTAAAGTTTTTCAACGTAAGTTTGACACTCATACTCAACAGTGGAACTTTGGATTAGAGCAAGTTGCATCTAAATGGGTGCTTTCTTTAGATGCAGACTATATCGTGACAGATGAACTCTCTGCTGAAATTGCTGCTTTACAAGTAAATGAGCAAGTAAATGGCTACGCTGCCAGATTTAAGTATTGCATTGTAGGTAAACCATTGAGAGGGACAATACTTCCGCCTCGCCAAGTTTTATTTCGCAAAGATAAAGCAATTTATATAGATGATGGACACACTCAACTTTTGCAACTAACTGGCCAATGTGCTATGCTCTCCAACTACATTCACCATGACGATCGCAAGCCCTTGAGTCGTTGGTTATGGGCGCAGGATCGCTATATGATCATTGAGAGCAAGAAGTTACTAGAAACTCCAGCTCATGAACTGAGTTTAGGCGATCGCATCCGTAAACAAAAAATCCTAGCTCCCTTCATTATCTTATTGTATTGCCTGATCCTTAAAGGTGGAATCTGGGACGGCTGGCCTGGTTGGTACTATGCTTTTCAACGAATGTTAGCCGAAATATTGTTATCTATTCGTCTAATTGAGTTGGAAAAATTACACAATAAATCAACTGGAATAGACTAATCTTGCCAGCATCCTCCAAGCATTTAGTCCTGTTATGAAATTGTTAGCTTATCGACTCCAAAAAACTTGGATGTTTTTTCTGGCTGGTATAATTGTTGCTTTACTACTTACAATACCGACAAAACTAGCGATCGCATATTACCAAACTCCCAAACCCCAAGCTATCCTAACTCTTGGTGGTGGTTCAAACCGAGAAGAATTTACTGCTTTATTTGCCCAATATTATCCAGATATGAAAATTTGGGTTTCTTCGGGTAAACCGCTACACAAAGCAAGGGCAATTTTTCACACCGCAGGTATTGCTGATAGTCGTCTTTATCTTGACTACCGTGCTAAAGATACTGTGACTAACTTTACTACCTTAGTTGATGTTTTCCACCAACAGCAGATACAACACCTATTCCTAATTACTTCTGAATTTCATCTGCCTAGAGCCAAGGCAATCGCTACTATTATTCTTGGTAGTCGAGGTATTGCCTTTACTCCTATACCCGTACAATCTCAGCCGACGGAACTAGAATCTGTTTTTCGCATTCTTCGTGATGTTGCTCGTTCTCTACTTTGGATAATTACAGGTTATACAGGTGCATAATTTTAACCTGAGTCTTAGTTCATGCACTCAGAGACGATTTATAAAGTAAATCTTAAGTAGTGGCGTGGCAAGGCTAAAGTAGTGCATTAGATTTGGATAATTACAGGTTATACAGGTGCATAATTTTAATCTGAGTCTTAGTTCATGCACTCATAGCACATATTTATACATACTAAAAAGATGAAACTCATACGTGAGTTTCATCTTTTTGTAATAGATTTTTTCAACTAAGGCTAAATATGACGTACCTAGCCATCAAAAGTTTACTTTTTCTTGAACTAAGATGATTTTTTTCTAGCCCAGCGTGTTTCCTTCCAAATCAAAATAAACAAAACTGCGGATATCAAAGCTCCTATATTCCATCTTACAGAGTTTTTCAGTAAATTGAAAGTTACAGAAGACTGATTTGTTTCCTTTTGAGTTTTGAGTTGTTGCTTGGTTTGGTTGAGTTGTGAAAGAATTTGATTTTTGATATCTTCAGGACTTCTACCATTTAATGAACCACCTTGGCGCTTAATTAAATCATCTATTTCTGTGGGGGAAGTTTTATTTAGTTGCTGTTCAACCTGATTAGCTTGAGACAGTCTTTGTTCATAGCCAGTCTTAATTTGCTCAAGGTTAGTATTATACAAACGTATTGTATTAACCACACCTAAAGGAATTAGCAGCAAGTATAACAATGCAACTAACAGACTTAAACGAGATAATAAAGCCAAAATACCTGATTCCCATCTGGCTCGTTTTGCTAACTTACCAGAAAAGACAAAAAGCAATCCAATTAATGGTATTCCCACTTGGTTTACCAACCTTCCCATCGTTTGGAATTCCCATGTAGGATTCATAAAGCTTGGTGGCACAAAAATATCAATTAAGTCTAAAAATGCCAACAAAAGCATACCGTAACCAAGAAAACGCCAAAGATTAACTAGTTCCAGTAGAGGTTGTATGTTCCCTACCAGTTTACTTAATTTAGTGAATTCTAACTCAACAAATTCACGGATGTCTGTTTCACGGCTATTAGATTCACTAGTATTAGATTCACGAATGTTTGTTTCAGCCATAATTAAAAGGTAAATGAATTACAAAAGTAAAGTTATTAAAATTCAAGGTTTAGGAAATCGAGGTTGCCACCACTGATACCAAGAAAACCAAGCTTTTTCAAGTGTTTGGTAGGCTTCTTCAGGGGAAGAATTTTTTAAAGGAATTGATAAATATACCCATAAACAGCGTTTGTCTAAAAGGGATTCTTCTCCTAGTAAGATTGGTATTACACGATTCAAACTGATATCTTGAGAAATGCGATTTTCTCTAAATTGCGTGTGAGTGAAAGTGCTACCTCCTCGTGGATTAATACAACTACTAAGATAAGCTTTTTGTTTATCTATTCCTAGCCCGTAGTATCCAACTCCTTCTTGTTGACGCACTAAGGTAGAAGATTTTATACCAAGATTGCGTTGAATGTATGCACCAATATCTGCATAGTAGAAATTTTGTAAATAACGCATCTCAATATCTAACGATAAATCATTTTTAACATATCTATAATGTTTTTTAGCTAATAAATCTGGGTTTTGCTGAGTTTCAGTTGAAGATTTTATTGGTGTAGCAACACTAGTTTGCCATTGTGCTAAAGGTACTTCTTCGGGAAAAGCAAAGGTATGAGTTTTTTCTTTACTTGGAGGGAAAAAAATTGATTTTCCCGCAACTAATACCCCTACACTGAAGATGAAAGCTAAAAATTGAATGCGGTTTTCTTTCCAAAACATTACTTTGAGTAATTGATAGAATTTTTACTTTCGTTCTCATTCCTACTGAGTAAAAACCAGCAGAAACAACACAAAAACAGACTAGCCACTATAGAAAATATTAAAGATCCATCTCCAATATGCCAATATTCAAAAGCTTCTTTGTCGCCCTGTGCTACTAAAATAGCCATTAATGCAACTCTAAATCCATTAACCACAAATCCTAAACAGGCAGCTACTATAGGTATCATAATTTTTTGCTGCCAACTGAGATTGAACAAATAAATAAATAGTACTGCGAGACTTAATAAATCTATAATTAGATCAATTCCAGAACAGGCAGAATATACTTCTACACTTCCCGTGGGTAGATGTATCATAACGCCTGAACGATTGACTTTAAAACCTGTATACCAAAGAATGACTGTAGAGAATTTAGCTGTAACCAGAGTTAAATCTAACTTATTCATAATCATAAAATTACGTATAGTTAGAAATCCTAATAACCACAACTCTCTTTTATACTGCTTTAATCCCCTATAACCAGAAGCTAACAAGGCAATACCAAAACCAGATAGTAAAGGTGGAAATAAAAATAAAAAACCAATGTTAATTTGAAAGAAAGTGTAAATAAACACTAATGCTATCAACACTGTACCTGTAATGCTAGATGATATATTGCTTTCTAGGTTCAAGTGATGCCGTTTTTCTTTCAGCAGTAAATAAAGAGTTACCAAGAACAAAATATATACATAAAAATTAGTTGGATGGTAAACCCTGCTGACTAAGTTTAAATTAATAGCGATTAAGGTTCCACCAATTCCAATTAACCATAATTCAACATTTTTTAGTGAGATTGATAACCTGTTTTGCATATTTTTTATTTAATTGAGATTGATTTTCAAGGTTACTATTTTTTAATCTGCATTACAAGTTCACAATTTTTGTTTAATATAGGAATACGGTTTGATTCCTGAATCTAGTTGTGTAAGCAGGGAGTAGGGAATGGGGAGTAGGGAGTAGGAAAGACGGCTGATTTGGGTGTACTGATTTTTTTCATAAATCAAATATGAGTCCTATAAAAAGTCTTTAATTAAGAAGAACTCTTAACTATGACAATCCTCAACTATATGTAAACATAATTTATTCCTTGCCTCTGTTCTTCAATATATCAAATATAACTACGTATATAGCCCAGCAATACTATCAAGTAACAATAGTGTTATTTAGCCCTGAAAACTAGACGAAATAAGAAATATATTAAGTACTGGGTTATCATCCATAACTTAAAATCAATTCTTACAAATTGAGTTAGATTATTGATTAAAATCATATCCTCAACTTAGTTAGTAAGTTAGGTATGAACTGAATTATGAATTTCAGCAGTTGTATCTATTTAACTTTCACTATTAGACCAAGCTGGGGAACAAGTACTAGGTATCATAGAAACTCCTTATACATAGTTTAAAGAGTTTTCTGTAAAAGACGGTGATTTCCATAAAGGCTGATCACCATTTCCTAAAAAATACTGATATGCCAATACATTTGCATAGAATACACAACGAATACAACGTTGTTAGAGATTTTTCATCAAATCTTTATTTGGCTTTAAAGTAGATGATTACTTATTTTACCGTTAAGTATGTAACACTATGTTGTCATCTGCTTTATCTAGCAAGGATAATAAGCTCTTTAGATTGACGGTTATCGAAAATTCTTAGTCTTTAGTTTTATATTGGATCTTCATAATCTTTATATGGAAAGCAATAACTACAAGTTATTGATCCTTTGTTAGGTAATATGTCATTTTACTGTCAGGTTCATTGTATTTAAGCATTTATACTTAGACGTATCATATATCACAATTATCTATTGGCGCAGATTTCTGCTTGATTAAATGATCGTAATTAGTTAAAAATCAAAAGATCAAAGTTTTAATATTTTTTCTCAAAGCCTTACTTGATAAAGACTTAGAGTTTTTAGCTTCACAAATAGGATTAGCTTGAGTGATTTGCGGATAACTTGCCGATTTCCTTATTTTTTTTAAACTATAGTAGTAAATTTTCTTACACGGCTAGTTCAATAACCACAGTCTATCATCCAAAAAAATGCTGAGGTTTTTACCTCTATTTGTAATATATTATCTCAGGTGTCGCTCCGTAATAATTCGCGGACGTAGTAGCAGCTAGTTAACTGCAATTCCCTGTTTCCTATTTTGATTCGGCTTAGAGGACATGACAAAAAATAAAATTAGTAAGTTTTTACAATACGCTGCGATCGCGTTAGTATTTAGCTTATCTGGCATTACTCATGGCAAAATTTCTATTTTTGAACCACTCCAACCTTCCGTAGCTGCAATTACATCAACTATTCCATCGACTGCGAAAGCACCTTGGCCAATATTTCAGCGAGTAGATGCTCTCAGTTTTGCTTCCCGCGTTGGTCTGGAAACAATTTGGGGTGGTTATGGTGAACGCAGTGAAGATCCTTTTAATTTTTTGGGTAATGGGCAGTCTCAAGAATTGACTAAAGCGGCTAATGGAAACTATGCAATATACAACAACCTTGACTTAGGTAGTGGTGTAGAAGCTTTGATGCTACGTGTTTCCTTAGATTCAGGAACAAATAGTGCAGAAGTACGTTTGGACTCACTGAACGGCCCTGTAGTTGGAACTTGCACCATCAATACTACTGGGTTACAAACATACCGTACAGTTCCTTGCCCTTTGAATAGCAATCTTGCCAAAAACACACCGAATAATGACACAAGAAACCTAGTCATCAAGTTCACAGGCTCCAACAGCAATATGCGCTTTAATTGGTTTGCTTTCTGGGCTAAGGATACTGTGCAGAAAATAGACGATATCCAAAAAATCCAGCCAGACCGCATCAATAAAGGCGCTCCTGTTATACCTATTTCTGGCAGACCAGTGCGGACACAAAACCTACTACCAGCCAGTTCCGACACTTTGGCCAGATCATACGGGTTGTGGTCTCCAGCCAAAACCGGGGAATGCCCAAAGTGGATGCACGACACCTATTGGACAAAAGCTGAAGATGGTGAGGTGTACCCCACATGGCATCCGCCCGTAGATTTTAACCCAGAAACTGATATGTACTGTACATACGGACATGAGCATGGCGATGACCCACGCAGTTCGGAGGTATTTAACATTGTGGGTATGCCAGCATTTGGATATGTCAGCGAACAGCAAGAAGTTAATAGTCCATCTCACGCTAGGCATGAAGACCATGTTGGACATAAAGTTTTGGTTGCGAACAACTGGAATATGTACAACGCAAATAACACCAGCTTAAATACAACTTGTGATGTGACTATAAAACTGCACATGGGTACACATTCCCCAGATGCTTTAACAAATACAGCTCATGAAATGTTCGTTGGTGGTAAGTGCGATGGAGAGGAGCCTTTTAATATAAAACATTTTGCTTTGTTCGGTAAAGCTGGAACATTCAAGGAACCAGAGGTTCCTTTGTGTGGGGTTACCCATACTGCTGGTATACCTCCTAACCCTATTGACCAACCTATGGGCGGTATGCACAGAGCCATTCCTACAAAAGAATGTTTTGTGCGCGGTACACAAGAAGAACAGTTAAATGGTATTGTTCCTAGAAGTGGTGAGTTTTGGTTAACAGGATTTACAGGCGGTAGCTTCTACTTTAATTTGAGAAATGCTTCACGTTTCTTTGATGCTTCTGCCGCTACGAAAATTAGTAGAACGGTGGATACTTGCTATAATTCTAGCCATCCCATGTCTAAGGGGCTATTGTGCCAAGAAGTTTTGGCGGCTGGAAGCAAAGTTACCTGGGATGACCCTCGTTCACCTTTCCGTGGAACAGTTCATTCTAATACCCATTTTGCAGCACTGGCTTTTAGCAATTCTACCAACTCTGTAATCTATACAGACGCTTATGGAAGAAATGCAAAAACATCACCAGATGCCTCGCAGGGCGTTATTTTTAAGCAAATCGTTCCTGTTCAGGGGTTTCATTATAAGGTAGATGGACAGGCAAGCGTCATACCGACAGTAGACTATTCAGCTTACGGGAAAAATGGGGTAAGAGCGCCTAATTAAACGCAACTAAATTAAACCGTAATAAAAAAATAGCCTATGAGTAAATTCATAGGCTATTTCTTATTACATATCTCGCAGACAAATTGGAAAATAAGAGTATTGTTGATAGGCTATGCTGGTTTTAGCTTAAATACTTCTATTAGCTGTAATAAAAAGCCTAAATCTCGTATTTGAGATGAGTTTTAGGCACTTTGTGAGAATGTAGATTTTTACGTTAAGTTGAGTTAACGGATGATGTAAATATCTTTCAATTGTTGAAACACTGAGAAAGTTTAGTGGTGTTGATAATTAAGAAAACTGAACTCTAGCTACTGCCATAATTCATTGTTAATCACTGAAATTCATCGCTTTTAATTGCAAAAACAGATTTACTTGTTTGCAAGTAGAGCTGATAAACAAGAAGGGAATGCAAGTTAATAATTGGGGTTTGATAATATGAATCTTACCCAAGAGTTACGAATTAAGCTTTGACTAGCTTTTCGTCTTTTTTGGAATACCGCTTTCTGAGATATGCACCAAAGGTTGCACCCAAAGCGATACCACCCATTGTTAGAGGTTCGGGAATAGGCTGGACTTCAACAGCTTTCAGGAAGTAGTCGTCATCCCCATCGGTAACAGTGAAAGAGTAAAGTGCGCCGAATGGAGAATTATTAATTGCTACGGAGACTGTACCAGTGCCAATAGAAGCAATGTTCCCACTTTGAAGGAAAGAACCATCTACTAATATTGAGTATTCATCTCCGTCTGGAGTAGCATCAACTTGAGAAAAGATGGCTCTGAAGAGTTTTACTTGAGGACTAAACAATAAGTTGAGGGTTTCGTTAATATCTAAGCCATCGACTTGATTATTATCGTTCCCATCGTTGCCTGTTACTACCCCTAAACCATTGCTATTACGAAATAGTAATGTTTCTGCTGGATTAGCTCCAACTCCGGTTGCTGTCACTGAAATACCACCTTGACTGTAGCTATAGCTTGTAGCAGTGCCAAAAGTACCACCCAGGTCAATAGTGATAGCTGAAGCCTTTCCTGTGGTAGCCATTAATGCTACGGTAGAAACTGCCGCCACGGTAGCCACTTTTTTAAGTATATTTAAATTTGCCATTTAGTTTGTTCCTCAAAAGAAAAGTAGGTGTTAAGTAAACCAACATTGCTGTGTGGCAAAATTCCCAGATTTATCTCAGATACCAGCCCCTTGTTAGCAAAATTACGTTTTTAAGAAAACACACTTACGTAGCCCAGAAAAGTTTAAATTGAAGCAATGTACGCAGAATCCACACAAGTGGATTTCAAGTGAGTATGTTAGGTTAACCAAGAGGTTTTATGGAGTATCCATACCCACACTTAAGTAATTGCACTTTATCAAGACTCTGTGTTTTTCTAAAACTTAAGATTCCGTAATTACCATCAAGCTAGTTGATATCTACTAAATAAAGCTGACATAAATACACTTACATACAACACATGGAGAACACAATATTTAGCTGATTCACTTCATAAAATCTTCATTTGCTATAGTTGTGTATCTTTGCAATATATAGATAGCACTGCTTCTCGGTGATTCACACATTTATAGGTACACCACAACTAAAAAAGATTGATTTTTCAGTATTTTCAACCACTACTCCTGTTGAGGATAAGACAGTTTCTCGCAAAAGCTTGATTGAATTTTGTTGCACAGTTAATCTTTATAATCTTTATAATGTGACAAAAGAAAATATATGGAATCTGATGTCATATCCTTTGCATAGACTAAGATATATGTTTTTGTAAAGTTCAGCTAGTTTAGCTGACAGCTTTCCACTACTCTCTCATATAGTTTTGTGATAACTGCTTAGAACTTGTTTTTGATGCAACAATATATAGAAATATGTCTTATGAAAAATATTTGTTCTGTAGTAATATCTATTTACTTACTTTAAAACTTACGTTTCCAACATTTTCTATAGCTTTATTACTGTATTTTAAATTTCCTAGTTGATTTTTTGACAAGCGAGAACTGAATTTTTCGGACACTCACTAAAATAGGTTACTATATTATTAGCTTGATATATGCGGTTAGATAATTACACTCTTGGTACTTATACTCCTGGCGCACCTTTATGGAAACAAGTGTTGTGGTATTTCCTGGGTTCTGCGTTAGTGCAGAATCGGTGGTTTACTGCTTCAGGGTTAAAAGTGTGGTTACTCAGAAGTTTTGGAGCGCAAATTGGTCAGAATGTGCGGATTAAACCAGGAGCGCGGGTGAAGTTTCCCTGGCGATTAACTGTAGGTGATCATGTGTGGATTGGAGAAGATGCTTGGATTGATAATCTAGCAAATGTGACAATTGAAAGTCATGTATGTATATCTCAAGGGGTGTATCTATGCACTGGGAACCATGACTGGAGTCATCCCGATTTTAAATTAATGACTGCGCCAATTCACATTCAAGAAAGTAGTTGGATTGCTGCAAAATCAGTAATTGGCCCTGGAGTCACTGTTGGGAAGGGTGCGGTGTTGACTTTGGGTGGAGTTACAGGACGTTCTTTAGAAGCGATGACAATTTATGCCGGGAATCCTGCCCAACCTATTAAGCAGCGTAAGATTTAATTGTGGTAGAAGGCGATCGCACCATAAATCATATCAAAATCGCAAGGGAGTAGCACCTCGACTTCTCCTGTCGGAGACGCTGCGCGAACGCTCGGTGATCGGAAGCAGAGGGGTGATGGAAGTGATTTGTATTAGCAACTTTGGGAAATGGTATAAGATTTAACAACAGTGGTGAAGAGCGATCGCACTATATGTCAGGTACATCTCCAAGGATGCTGTGTTTATAATTCTGAGGCTGTATCTGGGGCAATAATTTCACCAGTACCTATTTCGAGAATCATATCTTGATCTGTAATTAATTCACTCAATTCTTTGACTTGTAAATTCATTTGTTCACAAGCTTGTCGGAGTTCTTGGGCAAACGTATTGAGATCGTCGCCATAGCCACATTGATAAGCAGCAGTTTCAATTCCTTGCTTGGCATTTGCTCTGGCACAATCTACTAGCTCTGTGCCGTACAATGGTTTTGCAGATGGCATAATTCTATATATTTATTGATTAAATGTTAGTTTTAGATTAGCCATTCTTTAAGTATTGACACATCCCTCGGATGGCAGAATCATTACTACAAAATCATAATTAAGTACTCAAAATTGAGAACTTTCTCTTTATTCTTAAAACCAGAATTTTTAGGTAGTAGCAGCAACTTCACTCAAAATTCAGGATGATTTGGGTGTGGAACTTTGTCAGATTCTGGTTGTGTGAGAAAATACTTTGGGCAGAAGTGCATCTTGGCCATAAAATTCTACACGGGGAACTAAACAGAGTGCATCCCCAATTTACTGTTAGCCAAGGAGTGTTGTTGTGGACTTATCCCGTATTCCTGCTCAACCAAAACCGGGTATTCTGAACGTTCTGATTGAAATCCCAGGTGGAAGCAAGAATAAATACGAGTATGACAAAGAACTGGAAGCTTTTGCCCTAGACCGAGTGCTTTATTCTTCGGTAAGATATCCCTACGACTATGGTTTTGTGCCGAATACTTTGGCTGATGATGGCGACCCTCTAGATGGGATGGTGATCATCGATGAGCCAACTTTTCCTGGTTGTATCATTGCTGCACGCCCAATAGGTATGTTAGAGATGATTGATGGTGGCGATCGCGATGAAAAAATTCTTTGTGTACCAGACAAAGACCCACGCTATACCCATGTCAAATCTCTCAATGACGTAGCACCGCACCGTTTAGATGAGATTGCTGAATTTTTCCGCAGTTATAAAAACTTGGAAAAGAAAGTAACTGAAATTCTCGGTTGGCAAGATGTTGGTACAGTTGCAGCTTTGGTAGAAAAGTGCATCCAAGCTGCTAAATAATCTTTGAGTGCTGAGAGTTGAGCAAACGCCTACAGCATCTAGATGTTAGTGCTACATAATGGGCAACAATACTCAGCACTCAGCACTGAGTACTGGCTCCTCAGCAATCTTCACATTTGAGCTAAAATCATTTTGATCTCGGAATCAAAAAATAAACTGCTATGAGTGATAGAGAAACAGTTCTGGAACTTGTGAAAAGATTACCTCCTCACGTCTCTCTTCGTGATATAGTGCGGGAAATTGAGTTTATTGCTGCTGTCAGAGAGGGTTTAGCAGAAATTGACCAAGGTCAAGGAGTGTCGATTGAGGCTGTTGAGCAAATGATTGCAGCATGGACTACCAAGTAGTTCTCTCTCCAAAAGCTATAGGAGATTTGGAAGCTATTGTTAGGTACATTGCCTTAAGTAATCCTGAAGCTGCAAGAAAATTGGGTCAGCAACTCTTGGAAAAAACCAAAGAGTTAAGCCAGTTTCCTCTCCGAGGTCAAAAAGTACCGGAATTTAATGATTCTCATATCCGTCAGCTGATTCTTAAGCCTTACCGAATTATTTATCGTGTAGAAGAAGATAAACAACGAATCAGTATTGCTAGGTTTTGGCATTCGGCACAAGAGAGCTTAGAGCTTTAAAGAAAACAGGACTCACGTAAGTGTCACAATTGGTGGTTGGTGCGTGACGCTATAAATCTGAAAATCTGATGACTATGTTCAAATCTTCTCGTTGCGTCACACACCCTACAGAAAAATATGCCAGTTGCGTAAGTCCTAGAAAAATTGAGTTTAAAACCCCGTCATTTTACAACGGCTGGATGCTTTTGTGATACTAGAGTCAGGCAATCAAAAAACCTCAAAAATAATGCAGCGTACAGTTCTTTTGGCAAAAATACACAATTGCACCCTGACTGGGGCGAATATTAACTACGTAGGTAGTATCAGCATCGATGAAATGTTGTTAGACAAGGCTGGTATTTTACCCTACGAGCAAGTGCAAGTCGTCAATGTTGCCAATGGTGAACGTTTTATTACATACACAATCAAGGCTCCAGCCAATTCGGGAATTATTGAGCTAAATGGGGCGGCGGCACGTCTAGGCATTGTGGGCGATCGCTTGATTATAATGGCTTACGGGCAGTTCTCTTTGGAAGAGTTAAAAAATTACTCTCCTACGGTAGTCATTGTGGACGAAAAAAACCGACTATTAGAAGTGCGGCACTACGATGACCTGCTCAGTAAGGTCTAAATTGTCAGAAAAATGTCAAATCTTGCGCCGTCGGATTTCCAAAGTTCCGTAACTGAAACCGCAACTACAACCGCTAGTAGTTCCGTGGGTGAATTTTTTGTGCAATTTTGGGGTGTCAGAGGTTTAATCGCCACCCCAGCTAGTAACGCCGATCGTTATGGCGGAAATACTGCTTGTATAGAAATACAAGTAGCAGGTAAACGCTTGATTTTTGATGGTGGAACTGGTCTACGTATTCTCGGTAAATCTTTGCGACAACTGCAACAACCGATAGAAGCACATTTATTTTTTACCAATTCTCAATCAAATCGCATTCAAGGGTTTCCGTTTTTTGCACCAGCATTTGTCCCAGAAAACCGCTTTCATATTTATGGTTCGGCTGCTTCTAACAGTGCTTCCATTAAACAGTGCCTTTGTGATCAGATGTTACAGCCGCACTTTCCTTATCCACTCCAGGTAATGCAGTCGGAATTGCATTTCCATAATGTGATTCCCGGTAATGATGTGCAGCTAGATGATGTCACAGTTACCACAGCCTTGATTAATCAAACACAGCGTTCTGTTGGCTACCGAGTTTCCTGGCAGAATAAAAGTGTTGCCTACGTTACCGATTTAACCAAAAATGCTGATCCTGTTGATCAAGAGCAGATTTTACAACTGGTAAAAGGTGTAGATTTGCTAATTGCAAATGCTACTTACGTTCCACCAACAGCCAATAGCCACGAATCGACGGATGTACACTGGCAAGCGGCTGTAGAAGTAGCCCAAAATGCAGCAGTGAAGAAATTAGTGATTTCCCATCACCATCCCGATGATGAGGATGACTTTCTCGATCAAGTGCAAACTGATGTAAAAGCAACTTTTGCCCAAGGTTTACTAGCCTGTGAAGGTCTGGTGTTATCTATTGGTGAATAATTTACTTGATACATTTGAGCGTGCCGTATACTCCGCGAGTTTCCACCTGTACACAGTCTGGATGAAAACCTGCGGCGATCGCAATTTGCTGCAATTCATCGGCAGTGAAGAAGCGAAACACTATGCTGGGTAAGGGTTGGAGAAATTTATTGGACAACAGGACAAGCGATCGCTTGCTGTAAACAAGACATCATAATATTTGGATTGTAAAAGTAATTAAATATGCTGCAAGGCATTCTGGGAAGTTGAATTAACTATTTGCCTCAACTCTTGCAATTTAGCCGCGACTACACCATTAGTTAATAATTCTTTGGCTGTGGCGATACCTGATGCCATATCTGAACACATACCACTGCGCCAGAGATAAAATCCCCCATTCCATAAAGCTGTTTGTAATAATTCCCCTGGTTTGCCTGCTAGAACCTCTTGAATTTGGGTGATTAATTCTTCAGTGGTGCCTAAAGGGACGTTTTTGGTGGTAAACCCGTAATCATGGGGTGAGAGAAATAACCTGGCTAAATCTGGCGATGGAGATAAAGCGATAATTGCGGTGCGATCGCGTGGTAAGTCACCACTTCCTTCTAAGCCTTTAACTAAAGTATATTTTCTTACTTCTCTTAATTCTAATGCAGATTGAAACATTCCTTCGGTGGGGGGATGAACAAACCCGGCAATTAGGTGAGTATCACCCGCATAAGGACACCAAATTAATTCCATTGTGGCAAAAGGTGGACGTTTACCTAGTTGGTCGCGGTATTCCCAAATACTGTTAGTTAAGGGGAAATGACGAGGTGTGTAGATAAAGCCAATTTTGGTTTGTGCAAAGACTTGCTGGGTTTGAGGTAAAGATAAAGCAGTCCAATCAACGCCTAAACCTTGCCAAACTTCGATTAAAGGTAAACCATATTTGGTGGGTAAGCGATCGCCACCGTGCATCACCACAGGTTGTCCAGCCGCCGCGAGAATTAAAGCTGTAACGTTGCTAATGGGTGCAGTCCGAGTTCTGCCATCATAAGGTATTCCCAACACCATCACAGGCGATGTAGCGTTGATCGGCTGGAGTTTTGGCCCTAGTTCATTGTATGTATCTAACATTCCTGCCAACTCTTCGCCCGTTGGTCGTTTGATGCGATGGGCAATTAAGAATGCGCCGATTTGGGCTGGTGTGGCTTCTCCCAACAAAATCATTTTAGTAGCGATCGCAGCTTCCGCACGAGTTAAATTTTCGCCTGTGTGATTGCCACTGCCTACCTTTTTGAGTAGTTCCCTGAAGATATTGCTCATATTTGGTCACTGGTCATTTGTCATTGGTCATTGGTCATTGGTACAGAAATTGACCCTCCAAAGTTTAGATTTTAAATTTTGGATAGTGGAATTGAATCTAAAATCCAAAGTCTCAAATTGGTCGCTCCCTTTATGGGTGCAGACAATCTAAAATCTAAAATCCAAAATCTAAAATTGGTTGACCATTGACTATGGACTGTTGACTAATCATACTTCAGGAAGCCGATCGCTGTTCTTTTGATTGCGGCGGAATATTTTCTAACACCAATTCCCAAAAATGTTTAATCGGGGGAATTTGCAGGCGGTCTTGGGTTGTGACCATAACGACGCGGCGAGTCAACCCAGAATTATCTAAGGGATTATTGGCTAAAGGACGCACGGCTAAAGTTGAGTCGTGACGCGATTCGACTAACGCCGAAGTCGGAAGTAAGGCAATTAATTCACCTTGACGCACCACACCCCGAAACGCATCTAAAGTATTGACTTCTAAAGCCGCATGGAGTGTGGCTTCTAAACGCTCAAATTTATCTTGGACTAACCGTTGCATTCCATAGCCATCTTTAAATACCACTTGGGGATAACGCACCAATTCTGACCAAGGAATGCGTTCATATTGGGCGAGAGGATGATTAGCGGCGATGAGGACTTCGATTGGTTCTTCGTATAAAACTTCCACCACCATTTCCCTGCCGGTGGTTAAAAAGCGATTATTCATGACGATCGCTAAATCTACTAAACCATCTTTGAGAACCTTCAGGGCGCGATCGCTCCCCAAAGATGTTACCCGCAACTGCACTTCGGGATAATCTCGGCAGAACTTTTGTAATACTGGCGGTAAGTAAGAAGCACAAAGAGAATGAATCGAAGCAATGCACAACTCTGGTTGCTTACCCGCCATTAAATCTACTAATTCTTGGGTAGCAACTTGCCACTCCTGACAAATCTTGCGGACACGCGGCAATAAACGTTCCCCGCCCAAAGTTAATTTAGCATGAGTGTTGCGGTGAAACAGTTCCACACCCAAATCAGCCTCTAAAGCTTGAATTTGGCGGCTAATAGTTGATTGAGTGACACCACATTGTCGGGCTGCTTGTTGGAAGCTGCCACTGTCTGCGATCGCCAAAAAAGCTTGCAACTGTTCTAGTCGCATGTGAAGGTAGCCTGAATTACATTTACGGCTCTCATCAAGTTAACGGTTTTCCTCACAAAATTTAGTAGAGTTTGCTACATCTGCTCATAATTGACATATTTTAATAGAAATTTAACTTTTTCTTGTGATCTAAATAAACCGCAGCCGTCAAAAGTCAGTAGGAATTGGGGTCAAAAATGAAAATATCAATTATTACTGCTACATACAATAGACCGCAAAAACTCTATACAGATGCACTGAAGAGTTTAATTAACCAAACTGACCATGATTTTGAGTGGGTAGTAATTAACGATGGCGGCAACCAAGAAACTAGAGAAATTATTGCGGCGTTGCAAGTGCCGTTTACTATTGTTTATCAAGAAATAGAACATTCATCTGTTGGCTTTGGACTCTGCTACGCACGTAATACCGGACTAAATCTAGCTACAGGCAATTTAATTACATACTTAGATGATGACAATAGCTTAGAACCAGAGTTTGTTGCTGTTACCAAGCATTTTTTTAGAGAAAATAACTTTGTGAAATACAGTATGGCAGTGCAGCAGCGTCGCCGAGATGTGGTTTGTCAAGATAAAATCATCCGCACCAGTAAAGTTTTTTTGTCTCCCAAAGACCCTAACTGTACACTTGATCAATTAATTACACAACAAGAGATTTTTGATAGCAATGGATTCACCCACTATCATGACGATACCCTCAAATGGAATCCTGACTATCGAGTATTTGCCGACTATGAATTTTTACTCCAATGCACGAAAAAATATGGCAGTAGTCAATTTCAAATCAACCGCCAAGTTTTAGTGAATTATATTCAATCATCCCAAGGCACTATCGGGGGTTCTCATTATGGTCAGTGGGCAGCAGAATTAAAACAGATAATTAATCAGGCTGGTTTGTACTCGCTGACATCACATCAAATTGAGCGAATTCACCAACTCATCCAAATCTATAATCACAAAGCGAATCACCGCGCACCTGCATTTGTCGCAGAACCTTCCCACCAGGACAAATCATGAAATTTTTCCAGCCTGTACTTTTGTTTGTCCTATGCTTTACCTTGGTAAGCGTGCATTCCTTTGGGCAAACCGTTATGACCGTAGCGCCTCAATTGTTGACAGATCCATTTTTGCAGCTACCAACGGCAAACTCAGTCAGAGTAGTATGGTTTACTGAGTTTGCCGGGAATCAGCATACAGTTGCTTATGGGGAAAATTTGCAGCAAACTGCCAAAGCCACAACGACTAAACTCAGTCGCACCAGAGAAGACCAAAAATCCAGAGTTGGGAAGCAAACCCAAGATGGACAAGTTTATCAACAACCAACAATGCGGGATATTTGGCGACATGAAGCGGAGGTGACAGGGTTAACGCCAGGAGTGCGGGTGAATTATCGAGTTAGCAGTATAAGAGAAGATGGCGCGACTGTTAGCAGTGATGTTTTTACCCTGACAGCCAAACCAGAACCGGGAACACCGCTCAAAATCCTGTTAACTTCCGACCATCAACTCAAGCCGATGACCGCCGCCAACCTACAAAAAGTCGTAGAAACAGTGGGAAGAGTCGATGCAGTGTGGTTTGCTGGTGATTTAATTAATGTGAGCGATCGCGCCTCGGAATGGTTTGATGATAATCGGGGTAATGCTTTATTTCCTGGCTTACAAGGTCATGCTCAATACGAAATGCAGCATAATGGCGTGAAAGTCACTTACACAGGCGGGCAAATTATCCAACACGCACCCATGTATAGTTGCATTGGTAATCATGAAGTCATGGGGCGTTTTGGTAGGAAAAACAGTTTAAATGATGAATTTGATGATACCTTTCCCCGCGCGGTTGCCCAAAAATTATATAGTGGCAAATCTCTAATTGATCATTCTTTTAATACAATTACCTACGAAGAAATTTTGAGCTTACCTGAAAGTAAATCAGGTGGAAAAAAATATTATGCAGTTAGTTTTGGTGATGTGCGTTTAATAGTTTTATACATCACAAATATGTGGCGCACACCCAAATTAGACGGAAAATCTACAGGTAGATATCGAGAAGCAGAAAAAGATTTAAATAACCAAGAAAATTGGGGTTATGGGCAGATCATTTATGAGCCAATCGCCAAAGGTAGTACACAATACAATTGGTTAGCAGCAGAACTCAACAGCCCAGAATTTCAACAAGCAAAATACAAAGTTGTGATGTTCCATCACCCGCCCCATACCTTGGGCGATAATATAGTTCCAGCGTACACCGACCCAATACAAATCAGCGATCGCAATCAGCAAAACAAAATTACCTCTGTGCGTTACGAATATCCCAAAAACGCTGACTATATTATCCGTGATGTTGTCCCTTTACTGGAAGCAGCTAATGTGCAATTAGTCTTTTATGGACATTCTCATTTATGGAATCGCTTTATTAGTTCTGGGGGAATGCACTTTTTAGAAACCTCAAATGTGGGTAATACCTATGGTGCTGCTTGGGGCGAAAGAAAACGAGAAGTTCCCACCAACTATCAAGAAAAATATGTTGACCTCGGCGACCCCAATGGTTTAGAACCTGTGGTACCAAACATCGCACCAATATTAGGTGAAAATGGTCAACCAATACCTTATATAGCTAGTAATAACATTACTGTTTTTAGTATCTTTGATACCAGCACAGGTAAAGTAAGTAGCTATCTTTTTGATACGCGCAAACCAGATTCAGAAGTGATCAAGTTTGATGAATTTCAGTTGGCAAGATAGTTAGGACTTAGGTAGGACTTACGCACCACAATTGTCTGTGGGGATTGGGTGTGGGGGTGTAAGGGTTTTGAATACTTCTTACACCCTCAATACGGTTCGGTTCGGATAAGAAACTTACTTGTGTAGGCAAGCAAGGGTGCAGGGGTGAAAGGGGGAACGAAGGTACGCTCTCCCCTGCACCTGAAGCTCCTCCGCCCCCCTGCTCACCTCAACAGATACATTTGTTAACCGAACCGTATTGCTTACACCCTCATACCCCTGCACCCTTTATTAAAACTTATTTTTTCGTTTTTTTGCGTAAGTCCTATTAGGTTTGGAGAAGTCACACATCCCGTTATTTACTCCTCACCCTTGCTCGCTTTTCTTCCTGGCTACCCAGAACAATGGGAATGGTGAAATGAAACTGACTACCTTGGTCTTTCCCTTGCGACTCTGCCCAAATTTCTCCGCCCCAACCATTGACAATTTGCCGACAAATTGCTAAACCCAAACCTGTGCCGCCTGCGGTACGCCGTAGCGCCCCTTCTTCCTGATAAAAGCGGTCAAATACCACCTCCAAGCGATTTGGCTCAATACCCCGTCCGGTATCAGCCACGGTGACTTCTACCATCTGATTGCCGTTTTGAGAGGCTTGAATGGAAATTTCCCCGTCAGAGGGCGTAAATTTGCAGGCGTTGTCGATGAGTTTTGCCAAGACTTCCACTAACCAATCGCCATCGGCTTTAACTAAAGGTAAATTTTCTGTGATTTGGGTTGTGATTTGGGGCGGATTTTCCATTGAAGGGCGGGTGCGAGTGCGACTCAGGGCTAAATCCACACATTCTTGTAAGGTGAGTGATTCGGGATGCCATTCTACGCGGCCGCTTTCTAGGTTAGACAGGGTGAGAAAATCCTGGACGAGTTTCCGCATCCGTTCGGAATCGGCTAGGGCTGTATTTAACATTACCTGCTGTAATTCCAAAGGCATATCTGGTTCGCTGGCGAGGCTTTCTAAGCAAACTTGAATGGTAGATAAGGGGGTACGCAGTTCGTGACCGGTAATGGCTATCAAGTTGCTGCGGGTGCGATCGAGGGCTTCTAGTTGTTGGTTGAGTTCTTCGAGGTTGGCGTAGGCTTCGGCTTGAATTAAAGCGGCCCCGATTTGGGTGGCGATCGCTTTTACCAAGTCAAGTTCTCCGGCTTGCCACTGGTGGGGCGGTACACTGCAATAGTGTAGTTCCACAATCCCCAGCAGTCTTCCCTGAGATAATACTGGTTCCATTAACCAGGAACGAATACTGTATTTTTTGGCAATTAAGGACAGATTTCTAGAACTGCTGATTCGCAAATCATTATGTGTATCAGCTACACAAACACCTTCCCCTAGCTGTACAACTTCCTGAAACAAAGCATTGTTATCTAAATCCCAAGTTTGCCCACACACCGATAAAACGCCAGTCGTCAAAAATTCATGTTCAATTGTGGCTTGGGCTTGTGTGGCTTGAGCGCGGTAAATTAAACAACGACTTGTCCCTAAGTGTTGTCCTAACTCTTGGGCGGCGATTTGCAAGACTTCATGGGGGTCAAGCGATCGCCTAATTGCCGTACTAATAGAATTAATTAAACGTTCTTTACGGGCTTGGGCAATAATTGAGCGATAAGCTTTGTGTAATTTATACTGACTAGCTTGCAAATAAGTTACCAATCGCTGCACAAAAGGATCTGTATCGATATCACAAGCAAATTCGGGTTGTCCGATTTGAGAGTAAATTCTTGGTTCCCCAATGCCAAACCTTTGGCGGGCTTCCTTGATTTTATTTGCCAAGTCTGGGCGATAAATTAAAATCCTGTCCAATAGCAATTGTGCCGCTTTCAGGCTAACTCCTCGCTCTGATGTCCATATACCCTCAAACCTGCGGGCTGTGTCTATATCCAAACCAGTACTAAACTCTGGCACTTGCTGATTTTTGGTAATAGAACCCAAGCTTTCTCGACACACTAAGCAAGTAGCATAATTATCAGCAACCACTACTAAGTGCCACTCTTGCGTTAAAGCATCATCTGGTTCAAAGGCTACTTTCTCATAGTATTCCGAGCTATTGGCAAAGTCCGTTTCTGGAGCAGCTAAAACGTATATTTGATTACTGCGCTGCGCCAGCCTTTGATAGCGATGAGCTTCTTGGCGATAAAATCGCTCGCGTTGAAAGCTGGCAATTACCAAAGGTCTGTCTAAAGTCGCCGCCAAAACCTGATCTTCCATCGCATGGGAGAGGGCGGTTAGTGAAGCTTTGAAATATAGCTGGGGTCGCAGGTAAGGAATGGACTGTAGCAGATCACTCAGCACAGAAGTCGAAATGCTCATGAATATTATTTAAGGAGCCACTTTCACAGAAAAAATCCACGTCACAGCTGCATTGTACAAATTACAATCAACTCTCAAACTAGATAGACCGTTAGATTATGTAAAGAATCCTAAACAGCACCTGCAAAAGGCAGTATCAGCAATTAACTGCCAATCTAGGTTGCTAAAAGTCAAAACAGGCTTTTGGTACATTGTTCAGCTTTTAGTCATCAGATGGCAAGTTATTTTGCTTGACTGCACAAGGAGGAAGTGCCTAGAGGTTTCTTGACAAATATCCCAGTCTCTAGTCAAGTTCAAACCCAATAACGGAGATCAATTCCGTCAGCATCTTTGTTTAGTCAGGCATAGACGTGGTATTGCCATTCTCTCAAGATGCTATGGTCTGGATAGAAATTGTGTTTGTTGATCTAGATTTTGCCCATTGGGATGATTTAAGTCCTAAGCTACTACGCTCAATATACATTTTCGGTCAGAACTGCCCTTTCGTTAACCAAAAGTTGATCAAATCTGAAGTCTGAATTGACTTCTCTGTTAACTGCCCCTCGGTACTGCCTCTTACCTCAACCGCCTAGCGGTAAGTCAAAAGGCAAAAATGAAGAATACTTTTGACTTCTCCGACGTTGCTAGAGTACCTCCTGACTTGACCCGAATTTCTCAGGTATGGGTAGGGGGTGTGGGGAGTGTGGGGAGTGTGGGAAGTTTGGGGGGTGTGGGAAATCTAGGCTTGAAAGTGCTGAGTGCTGAGTAAAAATGCTAGTCCCACTTTCATGCTTGGCTATGAAACAAGTTTCATCGGGACTGCCTTCTGCAATCAGCCCCATAAATCTCCAATTTACTGGTTTTTCGATAGCTTTGCATCTTTTTGCAGCCTGATGAACGTGGAATTCTGGATTTTGCTTTGATTGTGGAGCTTTAGTCCCAAAATACAAGATAAAGCAAGTCAGGTGGGAGTATATACCAGGGTTGATTTAATATCTGTGAAAATCCTGTAATATCAGCCTTGACTTTCACCCCAGACAATATAAATTTATAAAGATTTGTTATGTAAATTTTCTCCCATAAGTTTCTCAGAACTTATTTTTCACAGTTCTGAACAGAATTTTTTGCTTGGATTTTACTGCTGTTGAACTGCTCAAAGTTACTCCGACTACGAAAACATAGACTTATACACGGAACATTGGCTGATGACACCGGATTTGCTAATCACCCAAGATAAAATTTCATTGGACGGCAAGACTTTTATCCCCGCAGAACAATTACCTATGTCAGAGTGGCCTTGTGTGGTAAGTGAACGACCACAACCCACGCTGACGGTAAAAGATGATGATTTATTCTTAGTTACAGATACAATAGGGAACATTTCAGGCTGTTCTCTGAATGATGGCAACCCCAGTATGGGATTGTTTTGTTGTGATACGCGATTTCTCAACCGTTTAGAATTGCAAATTGAAGGGCGATCGCCTACACTCCTAAGCAGCACAGCAGAAAAGGGATTTTCTCTTTCGATTTTGTGTACTAATCCCAGAATTGACGATCGCCTCAAAGCTGATAGTATAGGCATCCGCCGCGAAATCGTCCTCAATGGCGCACTATTTGAAGAAATCGAAATATCTAACTACAGCACCACTACTGTCAGCTTTGAACTCAGCATCAGCTTTGATGCTGATTTTGTTGATTTGTTTGAAGTGCGGGGTTATGAACGACCCCAACGAGGTAAACTTCTACGTCTAGTAGAACCAATACACGAAGACGCAGCCCAATTTAATGGTGATGGTGCTGTACCTGTATCACCTCACCCAGAAGCCCAGAAAGCCGAATTCTTAACCTTAGCTTATCAAGGTCTGGATGGCTTAATCATGGAATCGCGTATTCATTTCCAGCATTACCTACCAGATCACTTTAAAGGTTACACAGCCGTTTGGCGTTTAGAGTTAGCCTCTCATGAAACTCAAAAAATTGGCTATCGGATTAATTTGTTCACTAACAATACTTCCAGTTCTACCGTCAGTGCTGCTTTTACTCTAGGACAAGCTAAAGCCGCAGAAATGATGGAAGAACAAAATTGGGTACAACAAATTACCCGCATTAGTTCCGATAAAAGTACACTCAATCACATCATTAACCGCGCTGAACAAGATATGTACTTGTTACGCCAGTCCTTCGGCAAGTACAAGACAGTTTCTGCGGGCGTACCTTGGTTTTCGGCGTTGTTCGGCCGAGATTCGATTATTACGGCTTCCCAAACCTTAATCTTAAACTCGCAAATCGCCAAAGAAACTTTGCAACTATTAGCCGCTTACCAAGGTAAAACCGAGGACGAATGGCGCGAAGAAGAACCAGGTAAAATTCTGCACGAGTTACGCTTGGGTGAAATGGCGCGTTGTCAAGAAATTCCCCACACACCTTATTACGGTACAGTTGATGCTACGCCTTTGTGGTTGATGCTGTATGGTGAATACTACATTTGGACTAATGACCACGAAACCTTAGAACAGCTTTGGCCAAATGCTTTAGCCGCAATGGAATGGATTGACCGCAACTTGCAAGCAACTGGCTATTTGAGTTACTATCGCAAATCAAAACGCGGTTTAGCTAATCAAGGTTGGAAAGACTCTGGCGACTGTATTGTTGACCGTAAAGGAGATTTGGCTAACGGGACTATTGCTTTGTGTGAAGTCCAAGCTTATGTTTATTCCGCTAAAATCCGTTTGGCTGAAATTGCCCGAATGAAGAAGCGGTTAGATTTAGCAGACCGTTGGCAAGAAGAAGCCAAAAATTTGAAGTTGCGGTTTAATCAAGACTTTTGGATAGAAGACCAAGATTTTTGTGCTTTAGCTTTGGATGGCGAAGGTAAACAGGTAGATAGTGTGACATCTAACCCTGGTCATTGTTTACAGTTGGGCATCTTTACCCCAGAAAAAGCCTATAGTGTGGCGGAAAGGTTACGCGCCCCCGATATGTTTAATGGTTGGGGGATTCGGACTTTAAGCAGTTTATCGCCAGCATACAATCCAATGGGTTATCACACTGGTTCAGTGTGGCCTCATGATAACTCTTTAATTGCAACGGGTTTGCGATCGCTCGGTTTAATCGATCAAGCCTTGGAACTTTTTCAAGGTATACTCGACATGACTAATCACCAGCCTTATCAACGTCCTCCAGAACTGTTTTGCGGCTACGAACGCAATGGTGATAACGCCCCTGTACAATATCCTGTGGCTTGTACACCACAAGCTTGGGCTACAGGTAGCGTGTTTCAAATGCTACAAATGATTGTCAATTTAGTCCCAGACGCGCAAAATAACTGCCTACGAATAATCGACCCCGCTTTACCAGAGTCGATTAATCAACTGTCATTTCACAATTTACGAGTTGGTACAACAATTCTTGATTTGGAGTTTGAGCGTTCTGGTAATACTACTGCCTGCCGCGTAGCAAAAAAACGCGGTAATCTCCGCGTAGTTATCGAAGCTTAATCAAACAATATGAAGTATCAATGAGGCTGGAGGCTAGTACAACAAGGCAAAAGTAAAAAGGTGAGCCATTGCGGTGGACGGGTTTCCCGGCATAAAGGAGACAGTGCCGTGGGCGGGTCTCCCGACTTGAGGCAACTGTCGTCAAATGGTGAACCCGAAGGGCAAAAGGAAAAAGAAAGAATATTCATACCACAAGTCTTTTAGCAATTTCTTATGGTCTGTTTATTTACGCCAATCTGTACTAGGGGCTAGAGGCTAGGGGTTAGAAGTTCAAATTTCAGACTTTTGTGTGGCTTTAGATATAAATATCTAGCCCCTACTCCCCACTCCTGACAGGTGTAGGTTTTTTACGTTCTGCCCCAAAAACCTTGATTTAGGGTGTAGGGGTATAAGGGTGTGAGGGGGGTGGAACTCTGATTAAATCGTGATTTTTAGAGTCGCTACTCATCACTCTGTTAAAAACCTACACTTGTGAGACTCCCCACTCCCCACTCCCCACTCCCTACTCCCTACTTTTCATGATTTTCACTCTTTTGTCCTGGAGAAGCTTCATAAATTGCATCTAGTTGTTGTCTAGCATCTTCAACATTAATGGAACGCATAACTAATAATGGTTCTTTAATGATGTTGCCATTGCTATCTAATAATTCTGGATGGGGTACTGATTGTCTCCCTGAACGATAATTTCGATTTGCTGAAGGTTTGGCTTGATAATTTCGCTCTCTGTCAATAAAACTAAACATAACTAAGTTGCGAATTAAGTTCGCCACTGCAAT
Source organism: Aulosira sp. FACHB-615 (assembly GCF_014698045.1). Lineage (GTDB taxonomy): Bacteria > Cyanobacteriota > Cyanobacteriia > Cyanobacteriales > Nostocaceae > Nostoc_B. Next base: position 44,306 of record NZ_JACJSE010000024.1, on the reverse strand, counting down.
ACAAGCCAAAATCGTAAAAGCAAGAATATAAAGTAGGTGCAACATAATGCGGGTTTCCTCCAGGGCAGCAAGTTTAAAAACCTTATACTGAAAAACTTCGCTGAGGTTGGGACTCGCAGCGAGTGTAGATTTTTAACGCACTTTTGATGCGCTTATATGATTAATATGAAAAATTTGTCAAGGCTTATTCAATTAACGGTAGCATAGGATACATTATTTGTTAATAAAAAATTTATTAAGTATTTTATAGTATCTATGCGAAGTGTGTGATGTGTCACTAACTCCAGCTAGAGCTATGACTTTTCTTTTTCTTGATGAAAGCGCATCCCTACATTCCAACATTCTGTAACCAATTGATGCCAAGGCGCTAAGGTTGTCATATCCAATCCGACTTGTTTATCAGTGGCTGCAAATAGCATTTTTGCTGTGTTTAGTTCTGTTTGTGCTTGCTTGACTCGTAACAGCAGGTTAGATTGTTCTTGATGACTCATAAATGAGAGTTGCTCAGTTTCTAAAAGGTGGCGCGATCGCCCAAACCAATAGTCAAAGTCTTCTAACAAAGGCTCTAAGACCGTTTTCAGCAACTCAGTCCCTGGTAAATTTGAGTCTTGCATAGCTATGAAGGATACTTCTATTTTTCTTATTAATATTAACGTTTTTTACAAAACTTAACATTATTATATGCTATGTCCTCAGAAAGATAGTAAAAAAAATCTGTCATAATGATTACGAAAAGCAAATCTTCATCAAGAACACAGTAATTTAACCTAAGAAAATTCAGGCTAAAGACTGTAGACAGAAGAAAACACAGTCGGCAAGCTAAGATTAAGTTTCATACTTCAGACTTTACACTTCATACTTCATACAATGCTAGAGTGCATCCAGGACAGCTAAAAGTCCGTCAAGCTGAAATATAACCCTATGTTATATTTGGGTAAGCTTTTCAGCATTTTAACTAATAAATTACTTTTTGCAATTACTTCGCCAATGGTTCAGCAGCCAATGTCGCCTAATCAAAATCTGCATCAAGCAGAACAACCAGAAAAAATTTCTTTACCCCGTACCAGCGAATCAGAGACTTTAAAAAAGATTCGCCACACAACTTCTCATGTGATGGCAATGGCAGTGCAGAAGCTGTTTCCCAAGGCGCAAGTTACAATCGGCCCCTGGATTGAAAATGGATTTTATTACGATTTTGACAGTCCAGAGCCATTTACTGACAAAGACCTCAAAGCCATCCAAAAAGAGATGGCGAAGATTATTAATCGCAAATTGCCAGTAATTAGAGAAGAAGTCAGCCGGGAAGAAGCCGAACGCCGCATTCAGGCAATCAACGAGCCTTATAAATTAGAAATTCTGGCAGATTTAAAAGAACCGATTACTATTTATCACTTGGGTGATCAATGGTGGGATTTGTGCGCCGGGCCTCACGTTGAAAATACTCAAGAATTAAACCCCAAAGCCATTGATTTAGAAAGCGTTGCGGGTGCATATTGGCGTGGGGATGAAACCAAAGCGCAACTACAGCGCATTTACGGTACTGCTTGGGAAACTCCCGAACAACTAGCTGAATACAAGCGCCGCAAAGAAGAAGCACAGCGCCGTGACCATCGCAAACTCGGTAAAGAATTGGGTTTATTTATCTTCTCCGACTTAGTGGGGCCGGGTTTACCTTTATGGACTCCCAAAGGCACTTTATTGCGGAGTATCTTAGAAGACTTCCTCAAGCAAGAACAACTCAAGCGTGGATATTTACCTGTGGTGACTCCCCACATTGCGAGGGTGGATTTATTTAAAACTTCCGGTCACTGGCAAAAGTATAAAGAAGATATGTTTCCCTTAATGGCTGAGGATGAAGCCGCCGCAGCACTTGAGCAAGGCTTTGTCATGAAGCCAATGAACTGTCCCTTCCACATCCAAATATATAAGAGTGAATTACGCTCTTATCGGGAACTACCGATGCGCTTGGCTGAGTTTGGCACGGTCTACCGCTATGAACAGTCAGGGGAATTAGGCGGTTTAACCAGAGTGCGCGGTTTTACTGTGGATGACTCACACTTGTTTGTCACCCCAGAACAACTCGATAGCGAATTCCTGAACGTGGTGGATTTGATTTTATCGGTGTTCAATAAACTACAACTGAAGAACTTTAAAGCCAGATTGAGTTTCCGTGACCCTGCTAGTGATAAATATATTGGTGGCGATGAGGTTTGGGATAAAGCCGAAGGTGCAATTCGCCGCGCTGTTCAACAGCTAGGAATGGAACATTTTGAAGGTATTGGGGAAGCTGCATTTTATGGGCCGAAGCTTGACTTTATCTTTAAAGATGCGTTGGAAAGAGAATGGCAATTAGGGACTGTGCAAGTTGACTATAACTTACCAGAACGCTTTGATTTAGAGTACGTTGCTGAAGATGGTTCGCGCAAACGTCCGGTGATGATTCACCGCGCACCGTTCGGTTCCTTAGAACGACTGATTGGGATATTAATTGAAGAGTATGCAGGTGATTTCCCCTTGTGGTTAGCACCTGTGCAAATCCGATTGCTATCTGTCAGTGATGCACAGCTAGAGTTTGCGAAATCTGTAGTAGCGAAAATGCTGACCTTGGGTATCCGTGCCGAAGTTGACACCAGTGGCGATCGCTTGGGTAAATTAATCCGCAACGCCGAAAAAGATAAAATACCAGTAATGGCAGTGGTAGGTGCAAAAGAAGTTGAAACCAACTCCTTAAGCATCCGTACCCGTGCTTCTGGGGAATTAGGCGCAATTTCTGTAGATGAAGTGGTGCAGAAATTGAAAGATGCGATCGCTAATTTCGATAACTTCTAGTACAAACTAGGCTGGGTATTACCCAGCCGAAAAACTAATATTAAATATTCAGTCTATGAGTACCACAAAAGATAAAGTTCAATCTCTTTTGCAGCAAATACCAGATGATTGCTCAATTGAAGATATTCAATACCATTTGTATGTCATAGAGAAAGTTATGCGAGGATTAGAAGTAGCCACTCAATTGGAAGGTAAAAATCAATTACGTAATGCCAGCCAAAGACATTTATCATGATTGTGTAAAAAACGCCCTTATTAAAGATGGGTGGCAGATTACTCATGACCCACTTAGCCTGAAAATTGGCAAGAAAGATATTTTTATTGACTTAGCAGCAGAAAAACTTTTGGCAGCAGAAAAACAGGGAAAAAAGATAGCTGTAGAGATAAAAAGTTTTGTTGGTATGTCGGAAGTAGAAGACCTCAAAAATGCTCTCGGTCAATACATTTTGTATGAAAAAATTTTGCAACGTCTTGAATCAGAGAGAATTCTTTATTTAGCTATTCGTGACACAGTATTTAACAAAATTTTTGCAGAAGAAATTGGCAAAATTTTATTGGAAGACAATACCGTAAAACTGATTGTATTCGACTCACAAGTGGAGGCAATTACCACATGGATAGACTAGAAACTTACCAAAATATAATCCGTAACATACTCAAATCATATCTGAACATTTCTTACGCCAATGCTGATATTCGTAATCGAGCAGCATTTGATTCAGAAAATGACGAGTATTTGATTATTTCTGAAGGTTGGAACGATAAACAACACCTCCACAGTTGTTTAATTCATATTGAAATTATTAACGGTAAAGTTTGGATTCAGTGCGATAATACCGAAGATGGTATTGCAAACGAACTTGTGCAAGCTGGTATCCCTAAAGAAGATATTGTTTTAGGATTTCATGAGCCTGATGTTAGGCAATATACAGGATTTGCCATTGCTTAAAATGCTTACTTGCGACTCTTAGGTAAATTAATACGCAACACCGAGAAAGATTAATTAGTATTTTAGAGTATAAAAATTGACGTTGATAGTAAATAAAGTTACAGTGGTGATTGCAAATCTTTGGTAGGCAAAATAATGGATTTTTCTCGTCTGGAATACATTAAGAATATAAGTGATGATGGGAAAAAATGGGCTTATGAGTACTACAAAGTTAGCGGATACTACCACTTAAACTTTAAACAGGGTGTAGGAGTAGAAAACCATGCCTTACACTTACCGAAAGGCGCATTAATCATCCTGTCCCAGAACCCATTCGATCAAGAGCGATACTTGACGCATATAGTTGAACTGGTTAATGAAGGAAGCGAAGATAAACTCCAATGGAACGAATCAGATCAGTGGGGTATTTTTAGATGGGTGAAGGTTCATTGGGTAGCTGATTTCAATAACCCTAGTAATATTCCCGTTGATAAAGAAGTAATGCAAGCGAATTGGGGTTTGTTCGATACGAAAGCAAAATTACTAACTGGCGAAAAACTCATGTCTCGCTGGGAAAATCTAGAAAATTTGAGAACTCATTTACAAGCAGTTTTTCAAAAATAGTTAAACAGAGGGATGTTTCAGTGGCTTGAGGCATATTGCAAGCTTGGTATAACTAAGGTAAAACTAGAAATATCGGCGATTACAGTCAAAACCCCTATGAAAACTGCTATTTCGCTACCAGATTCAGTTTTTGAAGAAGCAGAAGCTCTGGCTAAACACTTAGGAATATCGCACAGTGAACTTTATACAAAAGCATTGCAAGCGTATCTGCAAAAGCACAACCGGAATCAAATTCTGAACCAGCTAAACCAAGTTTATTCTCAAGAATCTGCTGAACTAGATCCAGTGTTGGCAAAGATGCAATTTATGTCGCTGTCTCAAGAGGATTGGTAATGTATAGGGGCGAAATTTGGTGGGCGAACCTATTAGTTTGCACTTTAACTGGGAATAATAAATTTGAGAAAGTGAGTCATCATTATTTTTGTAATAAGAATAATTAGCAAAAAATGCGTAGAGCTATACAGATTTTAGTAAGCTTCAGCCCTCTTTACATAGCTGTAATTTTGGTCTTTTTATCTCATAAATATCCTTTATTAGATTATGTATTAGTTATTGTTTTTGTTCTAGGTATCGTTTGGTTATTTTACAATCTTCAGAAGTTTAGAAAAACATTTCAAAATATTGTGGAAGGTCAAAATATTCCACAAACGTTGGCTGATTTTCCAGTTTATGTAACTAACTATGAAGAATATCGTGTAGTTAGAAAACGTGTGGAATCTTTTGTCAAAGCTGTAGAGGATGGTCAAGATGCCGAATTAAAATTGGCAGAAAATGACATCAACTGCTTACGTACGAAGGGCGTTACACCTAATAAATCTGGAAGTAACGCTCTATCCATGCCTGAATATTATGAAATTAAAGGGAATGAAATTTATGAGAACGCAGCAAATTTTATGCCCTTTAATTCAGATTGCTACGAAAGCTCTAAATCCAAAATTATCTTTATCACAGATGATGGTGCGTTGTTAGAATCGAAATTAGTAATTCAGAAAAATTATAAACCTGTTGATCAGGAACAGCACATACCTATTCCAAAACCTCTTGTTCAATCTAAACTGCTTGATTGTATTTTTAGATTAGATAAAACACTTGAATGGCAAGAAAGTATGGGCTTGGTTCTGAGTAAACTAAGCGCGGTTGAAGTAATTGAGGAAAAACTTGTTTTGAAAGTACAAAGTTTACACACGCAAGAAGAAGCTTGAAAGAGGAAATAGACAAAGAAGGTCTAAGAATAATTTTATACATCTAGTAATCTTAACCATTAAACTGTAGTTGCATTTTTAATGCGATCGCACCCTGCGAGAACTTCTAGCAATTATATGAATGATAATGATATTGAAATTCAGTGGGAAAAGCTTAAGGATAGCTTTCCTATTGGACATAAATTTTATGGTGAAGTCATAAGTGTTAAACCCTATGGTATTTTTGTAAGTTTAGGTGATCAAGACCAAAACAGTTATAAACTTAGCGGAATTATAGATATTGTTACGCGAGCCGATCATGATTCGCTTGGTTTACCGAAAGAAACTTTCCTATGGCCACCAGTTGGACAAAGAGTACATTGCAAAGTCATTGCTTACCGAGAATACAACAAGGAAATAGACTTAAGATTAGTCAAATAGAAAAACATAAAAATTTACCAGTTTTCCGCTTAAGTTTAGGCCAAATAAGCTTAGTGTCAAGAATATATCTGAGTCAGCACACATATCACTAGTGTCTTTAATGAACAAATCAACCAGTTACATGGGATGCTGGTTGATTGGTTAGGTGAGTTATTTGCAGATGTCTGTTATTTCTTCTGTTACGGTTAATGTCCCCGCTACAACTGCGAATTTGGGGCCGGGTTTTGATTGCATCGGTGCAGCTTTGACGCTGTGTAACCAGTTTAAGTTTACACGCCTAGATGAAGGTGGTTTAACTATTCATGTCACAGGTGCAGAAGCCGAACGAGTGCAAACTGATGAGAGTAATTTACTTTATCAGGCGTTTTTGAAGTTATATCAATATATAGATCAGACTCCACCGCCTGTGAAAATTGAGATTGGTTTAGGTGTACCTCTAGCGCGGGGTTTGGGTAGTTCAGCGACGGCAATTGTTGGTGGTTTGGTGGCGGCGAATCAACTGGCGGGTGAGCCTTTGTCTCAGGTGCAGGTGATGGAGTTGGCGATCGCAATGGAAGGACATCCTGATAATGTAGTTCCAGCATTAATCGGCGGATGTCGTCTGGCGGCTACTAGTGAAACTGGTTGGGAAATTTGTGATGTACCTTGGGATGAAAAGATTGTCCCAGTTGTGGCGATTCCCAATTTTGAACTCTCCACCTCAGAAGCGCGGCGGGTTTTACCTACTGAATTTAGTCGTGCAGATGCAATTTTCAATACTGCCCATTTAGGATTATTGTTACGCGGTTTGGAAACTGGCAAAGGAGAATGGTTAAGGGCTGCTTTACAAGATAAGTTGCATCAGCCTTACCGTAAAGCTTTGATTCCTGGTTACGATGCGGTAAATGCGGCGGCGGTGGCGGCTGGTGCATTCGGTATGGTGATTAGTGGCGCAGGTCCGACATTGTTGGCTTTGGCGGATGCGGCACATTCTCAAGCTGTAGAATTGGCAATGGCTTCTGCTTGGAAAGACGCAGGTATTGATGCCGAAGTGCGATCGCTTGCTTTAGACACCCAAGGCGCAACAATTTTATGAAGCAGCCAGGAGGAAGATGAAAAATTTTCCCCACTCCCCACTCCCTACTCCCTACTCCCCACTTTTAACTATGGAGCAGATTCAAGTCGAGATAGCAGCACTCAAATCGGAAATTCAAGTTCTTCAGCAAGAACGGGCTGCACTTAATCAAAATAATGGGATATCTGGCGATGATCATTCACCTTCGGCAATTGTTGAGGCGTACCGTCGTCAAGCCAGAGAAAATCCCCAGTTATCAGTGGAACTCAAAGGTATCGATGATGCGATCGCTGCTTTGACAACCCAGCTACAAAAAAAACAAGCCCAATTTGCACGTTGGCAAGTTGAATCCAAACAACTTACCATCGAGCAACAACTAGAAGAAGCGAAAAAAGTGGCACAGGTTCACGCCGATCGCGTTAACGAACTAGCAGCAGAATTAGCCGACGAAATCCGTCAGTTAAAAGCCACTGCTGATTATCTCAGTCCTTTATATTGGCAGGTTTACTACAAACCTTTCATTACCGGATTCAAGACAATCTCCGTTCCTTATGTTCGTTCTGATGGGGAAGTTTGGACGATTGTCAACCGTATTGTTTAGCGCACAACCCAACATCTTTAGGGTAAACTTTCCCTTGAGACATATAATTTATGAATAAATGTAACGGTGGTATAAGCCACCGTTTTTGTTGACGTTACAAAACTTTATATCTAGAATGGACTTGCCATCTAATTGGATGAGTATTTATTCCTGATTATGGGCAGAATAGGAGAAGTGATGAGTATATATTCTCAGCAAAAACCAAAATTTAATGTTTCTAGAGATAAATAACGTTTACAAAAGTAACGATTCCTTAATATAATGTAATTAAAAGCGAAAACAAAAAACGATTGTCAGAAGTGATGAATGCTATGGATTTTCCCTGGCTAACTGCCATAATTGCCTTGCCCTTGGTGGCTGCCCTAGCCATCCCCATAATTCCAGACAAAGAAGGAAAAACAGTCCGTTGGTATGGTTTAGGTGTAGCGATCGCGGACTTTGCCTTAATGATTTATGCCTTTTGGAGTAGCTACGACTTCCAAAGTTCAACTTACCAATTCGTCGAAAAATACTCCTGGGTTCCCCAAATCGGTTTAAATTGGTCTTTAGCAGTTGATGGCTTATCGATGCCCCTCATCTTGTTAACAGGCTTAATCAATACCCTAGCAATCTTCGCGGCTTGGAAAGTAACCAACAAGCCGCGATTGTTTTATGGGTTGATGTTGGTGATGTACAGCGCCCAGTTGGGTGTGTTTCTTGCCCAAGACTTGCTCTTGTTCTTCCTGATGTGGGAAATCGAGCTAGTTCCTGTATACCTGCTGATTTCAATTTGGGGTGGTGCTAAACGCCGTTACGCTGCTACCAAATTTATTCTCTATACTGCTGCTGCTTCCATATTTATTCTTGTAGCCGGTTTTGCGATGGCTTTCTCTGGTGACAACTTCACCTTTGACATCGCATCTCTGGGAATGAAACAATATCCTAAAGCTTTTGAATTATTAGTTTACGCTGCTTTATTAATTGCCTTTGGTGTGAAGTTGCCTATCTTCCCCTTACACACCTGGCTACCCGATGCTCATGGTGAAGCATCCGCACCTGGTTCCATGATTTTGGCTGGTGTGTTGTTGAAGATGGGTGGTTATGCCTTAATTCGCTTCAACATCGAAATGTTACCTAACGCTCATGTTTACTTTGCTCCAGTTTTAGCAATCTTAGGTGTAGTCAATATTGTTTACGGTGCTTGCTGCGCCTTTGCTCAAACCAACCTCAAACGCCGCTTGGCTTACTCTTCAATTGCCCACATGGGGTTTGTGCTGATTGGTTTAGCTTCCTACACAGAAGTGGGTATCAGTGGAGCCGTGTTACAAATGGTTTCCCACGGTTTGATTGCTGCTAGTTTATTCTTCTTATCTGGTGTAACTTACGAACGCACCCACACCTTAATGATGGATAAAATGGGTGGCATTGGTAAGGTAATGCCGAGAACCTTCGCTTTGTATACTGCTGGTGCAATGGCTTCTCTGGCTTTGCCCGGAATGAGTGGTTTCGTCGGCGAATTGATGGTGTTTCTCGGTATTGCTACCAGTGATGTTTACAGTTCCAGCTTCAAGATTGTAGTTGTACTTCTGTCCGCAGTCGGTGTGATTTTGACACCAATCTACTTGCTGTCTATGCTGCGTCAAGTGTTCTACGGTAAGCAAAGTGAAGAGTTACATCTAGATGCTGTAGTTCCTGATGTTAAACCTCGTGAGTTGTTTATCACTGCTTCTCTGTTACTTCCCATCATCGGTATTGGTTTGTATCCCAAACTAGTAACGCAGACTTATGATGTGAAAACAGTAGAAATTGCAACTCACGCTCGTCAAGTTCTACCTGTTGTAGCTCGTCAACAACCAGCAAGCCTTTACTCTCAAATTTTTACTGCGCCAACTTTAGCTAATGCTCAAGTGGAAAGTTTAGTTAATATTTCAAAGTAAAAGTAGATTCACAACAAGGGTGCTGAAAGTAAATTCTAATATGAGGGGAATATGGGGGTGATTACCAAATCACCCCTTAAATTTTTTTAGTTCAGGACTTACGCAGAATCATGAAAAAACGAACCACAAAGGGCGCATAGACGCGGTAGCGGCTTCCCGCAGGGTAGGACACGAAGTTAAGAGGATTCGAGAGGGTTTTTGCGTAAGTCCTATAGTTTAGAGAATAAATAGCTCAGACTGGAAGTCTGGGACTGTTATAGGGTTCTGTCTTATCGATGTCTTAACCGACTTGGCTAATGCCATAACTAATTTTCCCAACTATAGATCCAACAGCAAATATTTGACGTATACCTCTGTAGTGCCAGCAACACAGAGGTTTTAAATTCTGAATTAGACTCAAGGATATTTAAGCCCCTCTCCGACGCGGAGAGGGGTTTGGGGAGAGGTCATCTAACTCACGTTAAATTTATTTTTTAAATTTATAGATCCAAGTTGCTGTTCTTGACGTATTTAATCTTGAAAACCAACAAAACAAGTATTCTACATCAACAGAATACATAGTAACGTGGAGTATTTACTAATATGAAAAGTCCAACAACGACCAATCAAAAAAATTGGCGAAACTTTAGTTTTGCTAATATCAAAGTTCTTATAGGTGTCAGTTTATTGGCTTTAGGTATAACAGTAGGTTGGACAACTTTAACACCAAAATCTGTAACCGCTTCTGACCACGATGATGGGGAAGTCGATACAAAAGGACGCAATTTAAATTTGACTGATTTATATGTCTTCCGTGAGCAAGACCAGAACCCAGCAGCGCGTAAAGATGATTTGATTTTAGTGATGAATACAAATCCGCGATCGCTGGCTCGGCAACAGTATTATTTTAGTACAAATGCTCTATACGAATTCAAAATTAGCCGGGTTACTGATCGAGATGCTACCCCTACGGGTCGAGAAGATGTGATTCTGCGCTTTCAATTTGATGAACCCAATAGCAGAGGCGAACAACCATTTAAATTGACTGTAATTGCTGATCGTTATAGAAGTAGCGATCGCGGAATCACGACTCCTTTAAGTGTTAATCCCACTAATCCTACTATTAACAACTTATATTTGCGTAAAACACCTGTCACTGTTTTTGCCGGACTGCGTGAAGACCCCTTTTTCTTTGATGTTGAACAGTTCTTCCGAGTGCGTGCAGGTGCTTTAGGTATTGGCCCAGCTGTGAGTTTTCGTCCTGCTGACCAAGCCCTTGACTTTGCCAAAGGCTATAACGTGAACTCCATTGTTGTCAGAATACCCCGTTCTCTAATCGCCGGAAATACCAACGCCACAGTATTTGATGTCTGGCAAACCATCTCATTTAGAAACTATGCTTATGGTAAATTCCAACAAGTTGAGCGTCTAGGAAGACCTGGAATTAACGAAGGTTTAGTAGTCACTAACGATTTTCTCAACGCCTTTAATAGCATTCCCCCAAGAGCCGATTTAAGCCAAGCCGCAGCACCCGTGGGAGCAGAAGCCAGGAAGACACTCAAAGCCTTGGGTAATAGTGACCAACGTGCTGATGCACTACTCGCAGCTTTTCTTCCCGATGTGATGCGAATAGATACTAATGTCCCCAGTGGTTATGCTAATGCTCTCAATGCTAAAGGCAGTCCTGTGGCTGGACGTAAGCTAACAGATGATGTCATTGATACTACACTTAGCGTTCTGACTAACGGTGCTGTGACTAGCGATAACGTATCCTATGCAGGGACTCCCGGCAACCCATCCCAAGGACATCAACCTTTAGTCTCGCAATTTCCTTACCTAGCGTTACCAAATTAAGGCAAGGGTGCGGAGGGCAGAGGGGAAATATCTCTCCCTGCTCCCTGTCCCTTGTCCTCTTCTGTTCTTAGCGTATGTCTGCGTAAAAAAATGCAAATACAGCTTTTCCACTACAAATTCCCCGGAAAAATCCTTTGGGTATTGATTACCGCCCCTATATTGTTCATCATTCCTCTTCATCTCAACTCGCAACCAAATTCGCCCTACCGCTATAACTTTTCTCTCTCCTTACCTGGGACTGAAAATAGCCGAGCCATATTACAACAAGAAATCGCCTTTTACCAAACTAAAGTACGACAAAGCCCTGATAGCGGTTTGAATTTAACTGCATTAGCGCAAGCCTACTTAAAAATGGCCAAAGCTACGGGCGAAAGTAACTGGTATTTATTAGCAGAACAGGCAGCTAATCGCTCTCTGTCTCATTTACCATTCCATAATCAAGGTGCAATTCTGGTTCTGGCTCGTGTTGCCCAAGCTAGACATGACTTTGCCGCAGCGATTCGCCTATCTCAGCAAGTCTTACAATCTCAACCCACTAACGATCATGCTTTAGCTATCTTAGTAACATCAAATCTGGCAACAGGCAATTTAACCGCCGCTAGAACTGCCGCCGATGCCCTAGTGAACAAAATTCCCACTCAAGGGAACTTAACTTTACAAGCTTTGGTATTAGTTGCCCAAGGGCAAGACCAAGCTGCGATCGCCACTTTTAAAAATGCTTTAGCAACTGAAGAACCGGGAGAACTCGGTACTTCCGCTTGGACAAGGGTTGTCTTCGGTCAATTTTATGACAAACGCGGACAGCGAGATTTAGCCGCAAGTCTCTACAAAGAAGCTTTACGCATTATACCGAGGTATCCTTTAGCATTGCTGCATCTAGCAGAAACAGCAACGCGCCAAGGCAATTATCAGCAGGCGGAAAGTTTGTATGCCCAAGTTTTACCTAATTCGCAAACATCATCCACCATTTTTGACCATGCTGTGTTGAGAGGTAGGGCGAAAGTTCTGCAATTACAAGGTAAAGCCGCAGCAGCACAAACACTGTTAACTCAAGCAGAAAGCTTACTCCGAGAAGAAAACGCCGGACACACTAACGGTTCCTTTGGACATCGACGAGAGTTAGCCAGATTGTTATTAGAAAAGAATCGCCCTGAAGATACGGCTGAGGCTTTATCGCTAATGCAAGCGGAAATTAAGATTCGCCGTGATGCTCAAACACTAGATACCTTGGCTTGGGCTTTGTTTCGCGTTGGACGTTTCCGGGAAGCACAACAGCAAATACAAGCCGCCTTGCAATTAGGTACGCGAGATGCGGCTATGTTTTACCGGGCGGGGATAATTGCCAAAGCCTTGGGAAATCAACAGCAGGCTTTGAATTACCAGCAGTTAGCCCAAAGTGTCGATCCAACTTTTAACGCCGAGGCGCGGCTGATATCAGGACTTGGTTTGGAAAATTTGGGAATTTAGGGGTGATGATAACTATGTGGCGCAGATACCGAGTGGCTTTCATCTGTTTGATTGGAGCATTTTTAGTAGTAATTGGTTGGGCTAGTCCTAGTCAAGCACATTGGGCTGATTTGGCGGTGGCGGAGGTGACGGTAGAACAGACAAAAACAGCAATGATTTTGACCTTTCCTACAGCTTTAGTACCTGGGGTTGATGATAACCGTGATGGACAACTCTCCATTGATGAAGTTACCACCCATCAACCAGAATTAGAAAAATTTTTTGGCGATCGCATCCGTCTGATGGATCCACAAGGAGAACCTGGAAAACTAGCGGTGGCTGCAACAAATAACTTACCTGGGAATATGGCGAGTAACAGTAAGACTCACAGCACATTAGAGCTAACTTATACTTGGGCGCAACCAGTCACCGGACTAGTAATTAACTACAATTTATTTCTCCCCAATGTCGCCACTTCTCGATGTCTCGCCACCGTGCTGCAAGGGGGACAAATTCGTAATTTAGTCTTCACTCCCGAACAACGAGAATTTACTTTAATTAACCCTCCAGTATGGCAACAAATTAGTAGCTTTGTCTGGCTAGGAATTGAACATATTTTGACAGGTTATGACCATGTTTTATTTTTAATTAGTTTATTAATGCTGGGTGGTGGTTTTGGTTATTTAACTAAAGTAGTTACAGCTTTTACTATTTCTCATTCTGTGACTTTGACTTTGGCTGTATTGGATATTGTGACTTTACCAGTCAGGTTTGTCGAAAGTGCGATCGCCTTGACTATTGTTTATGTAGCGGCGGAAAATTTCTGGCGCACCAGTTTACGCTGGCGTTGGTTACTCACTTTCATTTTTGGATTAATTCACGGGCTAGGTTTTGCTGGGGTTCTCAAAGAAATTCATCTGAGTCAATCTAATTTGGCTTTATCCTTAGCTAGTTTCAATGTGGGTGTAGAAATCGGTCAAATAGCGATTGTCACTATTGCCTTCGTAATTTTCCGTACTATTAAAAAATATCCTGGGGAATTAATAGTGCGTCGTTACTTATCTGCTGGTGTTGTGGGGTTGGGATTAATTTGGTTTGTACAACGAGCCTTTTATTAAAGCCCTGAAAGAAGTATTCATATCAGGACTTACGCACAAAGATTATCTGTGGAGATTGGGTGTAAGGGTGAAAGGGTTTGGGGTGTAAGGATTTTGAATAATTACACCCTTGCCAAAACCCTTAATTTTTCGTTTTTATGCGTAAGTCCTACATATATTGCCTGCTTTCAAAAAAGTAAAAACTGTGATGTCAATTGAAAGTTTTAGATACCCGATTTCTTCAATAAGCCGGGTATCTTTGTGTTCATAAATGATGCAGGACTTATATGTGAAATAAAATCTTTTCTAAGGACGATAAGTATTAGTCCGAGGGCTACGAACGCCAGCAATAGCACCTATTAATGAAGCCGCTAAACTTAATAATGAACCCAGTACAAACCACCATAAAGCTCTAGAAGTAGCCGCAGCAGCTTCACGAGTTTGTTGAGCAGTTATGTTCGGTACATTTTGAGGTACTGCTAAACCACCAGGTTGTTGTACTTGGTTGATAACGTCACCAGCATTAGAAGCAGCAATTCCAAAAGCACCAGATACCCCACTAGCTAATAGCCAAGAACTCAACGACAAAGTAGTAGCCCAAAGAATTGCACCATTGAGCAAAGCTGTATTCCGGCTCATCGGGCCACAAGCACGACTAGTTATCCATCCCCCAGCAAATAGTGACAGTAATAAAGCCACAGTTGACCAAATTCCGACATTACCAGCCACATCAGGAGCTATTGTTCGAGGTGCGCCAGAATCAGCCACTCTACCTGCACCGATCGCGGCAAAAAATGCACTTAAAATTAACTGTGTAGCTAAAGCAATTAACACCCCGGAAATTATCGGCCCCCAGCGCACACGGTCATGATAATCGGCTACTCTACTAACTACCGCCGGATCAGTTACAATCTCGTCACCTGTGCGATTTACGTATGACATAGTTTATTAGCTCCTTGACTATTTTTTAGTAAATTTTTTTCGCTATATTCATGCTTACGTTTAAAATTAAATTGCTCTTTTCACTTTTTCATATCTATCAACAGAAAGACTTGTTTTATCTATCTAGGGTAAGAATAAATTTAAAAAGATGTAAAACTTCAAGAGAGGAAATTTAGAAGTCATAATTGATTATCTTTTTAATTATTTAGGACTTACGCAAAACACCTCTCAAACTCTCATTTCTCTGTGAACTCTGTGCCTTTGTGGTACCCTGCGGGAAGCCGCTTGTGCGTCTACGATTTTCCGTAGCCTGTGCGTAAGTCCTGTTATTATGACCATAAAAATTTTTAGATTTATTCGCTAATAAGTAATTTGGCACTAACATTACCTATTAGCGATTATCAACAGATGATGAAAAATCTTGTCAGTGACTAACGCATTCTGACGGCTGTACCTGTGGCGGTAATCAACATCAAAACTCCAGACTGGTCAACATTGATTGTTCCGGTATCGATTTCAATCCCAACAACGGCGTTTGCACCTAATCGCTGTGCGCGTTGTTCTAATTCTAAGAGTGCTTTTCTTTGACCTTCTTCAAATAAACGTTCGTAGCTACCGGTGCGACCACCAATCACATCTCGAATGCTGGCAAAAAAATCTCGTAAAAAATTGCTACCGTAAACAACTTCCGCAGTTACAATACCTAAATATGAATCAATTACAGCACCTTGAATTACATCGGTTGTAGTTAAAATCATAAAATCATCTCACAGGTAACAGGTCAAGGAATATTGTACGTCTGAGATTGTTATTATTGGGGTCACTGCTAACGCAAAATTAAACTTAGTGTTGCAAAGCAAGATAAAAATTGATACAGAAATTAAATATTTTAGGCTTTAAAATTAGCATCGTTGTAGTAATATTAGCCAACGATAATAAAATCGTTAGCAAAATCAAGACAGAAGTCTGTTATTGCTGATTTTCAGCTTCAGATAGGGAGTATACTGAATATTTCATACTTGTATAGTATTCTTGTTGGATATGTAAACAAGAGAGATTAGGGAGACAAGGAGGACAAGGTAGAAAAGGGAGAGATGTTTGTCAATCTGCTATTGATGAGATGGTTCAGTAGAAACTCGAATAAAGTGGTGTCGTTTGCAGCTTGGGAGTTTATAAAATATTAATATTTCGTAAAACAGAATAAATACAGTTTTCAAAAATCCATATTTTTGTTTTAATGTACAAGAAAAAAGTTGCTAGAAGTTCAGGAAATTTACTGTGTACAAACGCATATCACTTATAGTTAGTGCTTTGTTATTAGGATGTAGTGTGGTTACGATTCCTGTGAAGGTTCAGGCGCAGGTCTTAGTCGCCCAAGCAAAAAACCCAGAATTAAAGGAATTGTTTGAAGAAGGTCGCCGACAAGTTGATGCGGGTGACTATAACGGAGCGATCGCCACATATCAAAGAGCCGCAGCCCTAGACCCCAAGAATGCTAAAGTATACTCTGGCATGGGTTATTTGTATGCCCAACAAGGCAATTATCAAGCTGCTTTAGTTGCTTATCGTCGGGCATTGGGTCTTGACCCTGATAATAGTGATTTCTTTTATGCTGTAGGTTACATCAAAGGTAACTTGGGTGATACCAAAGGTTCGAGAGATGCTTACCGTCGCGCCATTCAGCTAAACCGTAACAATTTGAATGCTTATCTGGGATTGGGCGTTACCCAAGCTCGTTTAGGAGATTATGAAGCCGCTAATTGGGCTTATGAACAAGCTATTGGTATAGATCGCAACAATCCTCAGATATATGAGTTTATGGCGGCGATGTTTAAACAACGTCGCCAGACAAAACAAGCAAATAGCTTACTACAAAAAGCTAAAAGTTTATACCAACGCCAAAATAACCCCGATGGCGTTGACAGAGTAGAAGCAATGTTGCGGGAGTTGGGCGGTTGAGGTTAATCTAACTGTCTCCCGGTTAATTCCACAAAAATATCTTCTAAATTAGAGGGACGCACCATCATTCCGGTTTTATCTGATTGTTGATTCAGATAATTGTTTGCTGCTTCTAAAGAAGGGAAAAATAAATATTCCCAGCGTCGGGCGCTATCATTACCCGCCTCGGTGATTCCCAATTGTTTCATGACCAAACCTTCACCGTGAGCAGAACGCAACTGTTGGAGCGTTCCTAAAGATATAAGTTTGCCACTATCCATAATCCCGATGCGTCCCGGCCCGGTTGCTTCAAAAGCTCCACACAAGTACTCGACTTCATCCATGTAATGAGTCGTCAGTAACATTGTCATTCCTTGCTTGTTTAAATCTCGAATAATTTCCCAAAGTCGCCGACGAGTTTGGGGGTCTAGTCCGACAGTTGGTTCATCCAAAAATAAAATTTGTGGTTGGTGAAGTAACGCCCTGGCTATTTGTAATCGTCGTTTCATTCCTCCAGACAAAGTTTTGACTAAATCATCTCTTCTGTCTGCTAGTTCCACATACTCTAGCCACTGATTAATTAGTCGTTGTCTTTGTGGGTTGGCTATACGATGTAGCCGCCCATGCAATTCCATATTTTCCCAAACAGTTAAATCACCATCTATACTAGTTTGCTGCAAAACAACACCAATGCTCTGTTTTGCTTGTATTGGTTGTTTGACAACATCATAACCAGCCACTTCTATATGTCCTTGGGACGGTTGGGTTAATGTAGTCAACATCCGAATTGTGGTTGATTTCCCTGCACCGTTCGGGCCTAGCAGGGCAAAAATTTCTCCAGGTGCGATCGCAAATGATAAATCATTAACTACAGGGATATTTTTGTAAAACTTGAAGACATTTTCTAACAGAACAGCAGCAGTCATGGATAACTTTCTTAACATTCAGTTCATCACATAGACTATCATTCGTGGAGTGCTGAGTGCTGTACACTGAGCGAACTTGTACTGAGCGCAGCCGAAGTAGTCGAAGTGTGAGTGTTGAGTGTTGATGGGTGTGCCTTGTGCAAATCAGACACACCCATATTGAAGGAAGTATCTAGAGTTTAGATTTTACCCAGGAAACTTCTTCAATAAATCATCGCCAGGAATTACTGTTGTATAGAATACATAATCATTATTAGCAACATAGCGACGGTCTTGTTTAATAATTGACATAAACTCTCTATGTCCTTGACGCATCCGCCCTACAAGACAACCAGCACTGGCATTTCTAATATCATTACTAGGCGCATCATAGCCCCAGTGTTGATTGATGTAGAAAAGACCTGTGTCTGTTTTATCACCTGTGCGCTTAAAATCCTTGTTAAAATCACGGTGAACAGTCAATGGTGCAACTTGTACTAAAGCTTCGTGGCGTTCTGCATTCCCATGCAAACCTACAGCCCAAGCTTTGTATTGTCCAAACTTTATTCTGGCTGCACCAGCAGAATTCATAGGATTCACGGTGTAATGTCTGCCGGGTTCGGTCGTAGCTTGCCAGTGATCGACGATTTTGGGAGTACCATTGACGACTTCGATGACAATGCGGCGATCGTTAAAAGCATTGGGTGTGTCACTGTTGAGATTCCAGTCACCATCTATACCTTCAACATAAACAATATTGTATTCTTTAGGGGCAGTAAAGACTTGATAATTTTGTGCCAGCATATACTTCACAATTCTGCTGGCAATGTCGTTACCTAGTTTTAATTCAGGTTTGGGTAATTCGTCGCGTTTGGTTTCAATCAATTCCTTAGCAGTAACCGCACCTATATAATCTGGCTCATCAATTTTCTTTAACTCTTGAAATTTTTTGATAGCAGCAGCAGTTACAGGGCCGAATTTCGCATCCGCAGGTGGTTCTAATAAATCTAAGCCTATTAATAGTATCTGAATCTGGCGAGTCAAATCCTCATCTTTAGCAACAGCCTCAAATCCCCACTTTTCTTCTTTACCTAAGAAATCTTGTAGTTTCATATTGCACCTATCTTCGTTTAGTTCTAACTAGGTATAAACATCATTTCCATAATTGGGAATGTTGTTGGAAACTATACTCGCGGCTCAAAATTTCAGCCGTGAATTTTAGTATTACTTTACTATTCAAGGCAACTTCAGTAATTTACGCAAAAGTAATTCGGTATTTTTGATAAAATCTAATTTGTAGGCTGGGCATTGCCTCTGTAAAATCTGGGAATATGCTGCAAAAATCATAGCAATGCCCAGCTTGTGTTAGGTAGGCGCTACAGTGCTGTCATAATTAACTATCCCGCCTCAGAATGAATTCCGAGTCTCATAGCGTAAGTCATCTCAAGATGACTCAACGAGAAATGTATTCCAGTCCACTTAAGTGGACTTTGGCTATAAGCCTGGAACTTTAGTTCTAGGCGGGATGTAGTTGCACATTTTTGACTGATGTAACACGCAGGTTAACTAGGTGTAGAGACAGGTATGGCTTGATAAGCATTTTTGATTGCTACCCAGCTACTAGCGATGGGCATTCGCCAGCCTGTACCAAAGGCGCGGTCAGTAATTTTCAACCCTGGGGGTGCTTGGCGGCGCTTAAATTCGGCACGGGCAACCATTTGAATTACTCGGTCTACAATTATGGGGTCGTGACCTGCTTCAACTATTTGGGCGGCTGATTGATGGTCATGAATGAAGCGTTGCAAGATGTCGTCTAAAACTTCATAAGCTGGGAGGGAATCTTGGTCAACTTGGCCGGGTTTGAGTTCCGCACTGGGGGCTTTGGTGAGGATATTTTGGGGAATAATTTCAGTTGGGAGTGCTGAGTGCTGTTCACTGAGCGAAGTCGAAGTGTGAGTTTTGAGTGCTGAGGGATGGGAGTTTAACCAGTGGCAAATTTTATAAACGCGGGTTTTTGGCACATCAGCAATTACAGCTAAACCGCCGTTCATGTCGCCGTAGAGGGTACAGTAGCCGACGGCCATTTCTGATTTGTTGCCAGTGGATAATAAGAGATAGCCAAATTTGTTAGCGATCGCCATTAATAAGTTACCGCGAATCCGTGATTGAATATTTTCCTCAGCTATGCCAAATTCTGTGCCAGCAAACAAGTCAGCAAGGCTATGATCAAAACCTTGCATTAATTCGCCTATCGGTAAAATTTTTGTTTCAATGCCTAAATTTTTACCTAGTGCCAAAGCATCACTAACAGAATGTTCGGAACTGTAAGGTGATGGCATCAGGACACCGAAGACATTTTCTTTACCTAATGCTGCTGTTGCGATCGCAGCGACTAATGCAGAATCTACGCCACCACTTAAACCTAATACTACTTTAGAAAAGCGACATTTCAAGGCATAGTCTTGCACACCCAAAACCAAAGCTTGCCAGACTTCCTCTTCTTCTGATTCGCACTCAGGTGTTAAAGAACTTAACTCTAAATCTCGTGTTTTTTTGTTAAATTCTACATTTACTAAATCAGTGGCAAAACCACGGGCGCGACACATAATTTCGCCTTGACCATTTAACGCAAAACTATAACCATCGAATATTAAATCATCATTACTACCGACTTGATTGACATAAATCATTGGCTGTTGAAAACGCACCGCACTATGTTTCAACATCGATTCTCGAAACTGCGGTTTGCCGACGCTGTAAGGTGAAGCAGATAAGTTAACAATTAAATCTACACCCAAAATTGCTAAGTCTGCAATGGGATTGACAGCATAACTACGTTTGCCCCAAAATTCTTCATCATTCCATAAATCTTCGCAAATAGTTACCCCAATATGAATATCATCTAAAGTGAAATGATTCGGTTGTAAACCTGGTTCAAAATAACGGTCTTCATCAAATACATCATAAGTAGGCAACAGCCGCTTATAAAAAATTTGCTTGACTTTGCCTGATTCTAATAAAGCAATACTATTAAATAAACTTTTACCGCCAGTGATATGGGATTTGGTATTTGGTTCAACAGTACCGACTAACACAGCTAATTCTGGGGGTAAATCTCTGGCTAATTGTTGTAATGCCGTACTCATAGCCGAGACAAAACTAGGATTTAATAATAAATCTCTGGGTGGATAGCCACACAAAGAAAGTTCTGGAGTTAATAATAAACGTGCGCCTGATTTTACTGCCTGTTGGGCGGCTGCTAGAATCTTTTGGGCGTTTCCTGGTATATCACCAATGGTTGGATTAAGTTGAGCGATCGCAATTTTCATATTTGTCCTTTGTTCTACCCTGCGGGAAGTCGCAAAAGCGTCTATGTCATTAGTCATTTGTAGATAGTTTTTTACAAATGACTAATGACCAATGACTATTTAAATAAACACCAAAGGTTTATCTTTAAAAGGTGCAAAAGCCTCAGCGTCGAATTTATATAAACTAGCTGGTCGACCTGCACCGCGTGATACCTTTACTCCGGTATCGCACAAAAAACCTAACTTGAGTAGTCGCGCCCGAAAATTAGAGTAATCAGAAAAGTTTTCCCCTAAAACTGTTGTATATAGCTGATACAAATCGTTTAAAGTAAACATTTCTGGTAACACTTCAAAGGCGACTGGGCTGTACTCTAATTTATTTCGCAGTCGTCTGTGACCATAAGTTAGCAGTTGATTATGGTCAAAGGCTAATTGTGGCACTTGTTTGACGGGATACCAAGCAATTCCCGCGACTTTATCAGCAATTAATTCGGCTTCTTCAAACCTGACAAGGGCAAAATAACTTACTGATAAATAACGCACACCATAACTATCGGTTGCTTCTCTGGGGTCGCGGTTTGGCCCGCCAAAGGTATACAACTGTTCTAAATAAAGATTGTTGACTCGGATTTTTTCTGCCATGATGCGATAGGCCGCATCTTCTAAAGATTCGCCTTGACGTACTAACGTCCCAGGAAGACTCCAAGAATTTAAAAATGGTTCTTGCTGTCGCATGACCAAGAGAACCAAAAGTCGATTTTGAACAGTGTCTACAGAAAAAATTACATTATCCACACCTACCTTAAAATCAGCCAAAGGTTGTTGATTTAGCGGAGTTGGAATCTTTTTGTGGTTGCGTCCTGGCATTTGTACAAATGCTGTTGATGAATATAGGCAACAATGGGAGCTATCAGGGCTTGAGTATCTCCATGCTCACGATAAGCTGTTGAGGATACATTTAAACCTGTGAGGGTAGCGATCGCAATTTTTCCTCCCAGCTTTTGGATTGCCTCTAAGCTAGATTCTTCTATTGCATATCCTGGTCGTGGCACAACCATTAGTTGCACTTGCTGTAATAAATCTTCAATTCTATACCAGCGTGGTAGTTGGTTGATCAAATCTGAACCAATAACTAAGGTGTATTCTGCTTCTTCACCCCAGTGCTGTTTGGCTTTTTCCACTGTTTCTAGGGTGCGCCAACTACTTAAATCTTGCGTCACTGCTACGTTATGCCTTGACGCATCCATGTCGGCAATTAATAACCGCAGCATCGCCGCCCGATGTTCTAATTGTGTTTGATGGGACTTAAAGGGATTATCCGCCGCCCAAACTGCCACCCAATCATAACGTTCTGACAACCACCTTAAAATCTCTTGATGCCCAGCCGTTGGCGGATCAGCACTTGTACCAAATAAAGCTATTCTCATCATTTACCTCTGTGTCCTCTGCGTCTTGGCGGTTCGTTCCTTAGTCTTCTCAGTCAATTCCTGCAACTCTTCAGAAATATCCACCGGCAAAGCCACAGGGTTTGATATCTGCCTTGTTTGTTCTGGCAAACTAGCGACTGTTATCGCAGTCCGTTGGCGAATGTCTGCTAAAGTTTCTGGCAGTTGCACTCGTTCGCCTTGCTTCATGAATAATTGCAATAAAGGTGTTTCTGATTGCGGTGTTTCTGTGATTAACCCCAACCTATCAGCTTTTACCTTACCGCCAACAAATGACCGAAAAATCTGCTTGCGTCCGGGATAAGTCCCCTTACCACTGGACTGCTTCATGACGGGAACGCCATCAATTTCCACGAGTTTATAAACCCCGTTGACAGGCGTACCTGTTACCAGTCGTGTTCCCAAACCATAACCATCAATGACTGCCCCAGCCGCTTTGAGTCTGGTGATTTCCCATTCATCTAAATCACCACTGGCAACAATTGGCACATTTGGTAGTAGCGATCGCACTTGTTTTGACAAGCTTACCAAATCCCCAGAATCCAGTCTGACTCCTGATAATTCCATTTCCCCAGCATTGACTTTTGCTGCCAAATTTTCCGCCGCCGCGATGGTGTCGTAAGTATCAATTAACAAGGGCGCACCGGGAAAATAGCGATGAAATGCCGTAAAAGCTTCTGCTTCACTGCCTTCCATCGCTGACAACGCCATGACCAAGGCGTGAGCCATCGTACCACTTGGCTGCTGACCTAGTTGTAATGCTGCTAACACATTCGAGGTAGCATCTAATCCTCCCGCTAAGGCTGCCCGCGCTGCCCACAACGCTCCTTGGGGACTGAATGCCCGCCTTGTGCCGAACTCTAAAAGTTTGGCTTGTTCCCCGGCCACATCACGCAGACGGGCGGCTCTGGTGGCAATCAAAGTTTGATAATTGATGGTATTTAAGAGGTAAGTTTCTATTAGTTGGGCTTGCCACAGTGGCGCTTCAATTCGCAAAAATGGCTCGTTAGCAAATACGGCTGTGCCTTCGGGAACTGCCCAAACATCACCAGTAAATTTCGCTTTAGCCAATAACGACCAAAAGCTCTCGCTGGCGTGGGCGAAAATTCCCGTAGCCTGGAGTGCGGCAATTTGAGAATGATTAAAACTTAACTTTTCTAAATATGCCAGAACTTGCTCTAAACCCATTGCAATGAGATAGCCAAAATTTTCTGGCGATCGCCTCACAAATAACTCAAAACTAGCTTGTTTTTGTTCTAATCCTTCGCCAACATAACAAGCCGCCATTGTTAGCTGATAAAGGTCGGTGAACAAGCTGTAATCAGCCGCAGAGATTGTCAAGTCTTGGTGCTGGTAGCTGCCCAAGTCTGGGATAGTTGCCATGTAAGAGCGTCCTTACAAGAATGCTGCTTTTTATTATGGTAGATTTTACCATAAATAATGTCAACTCCTCCGTGACAAAGAGGCTATTGACTTCATTAAATCAACATACTCACCACAAAATAATTATATTTTATACAAATATTTAATCTTTTTTAATAGTTTATTCTTCGTAAACTAACTTTTATAAAACACTCATATTTCTCATACAAAAGAGCTTAATTGGGAGTTTTGTTATAATTGGAATTGCAGAGAAACTTTAAACTTTTTTGGCAACCTAAAGTATTGCAAAGCAATCTGAAAAACTATTGCATAAATTCTCAATATATTGAGAGTCTGAGCGATAAGAAAATATCGAATTAAAGTAGAAAGATAACTATCTAACTGACTCAAAAATAAGGAGTCTAAGAGTATGGCTATTTCCCAAATCATTGCTAGGATTACCGAGTATATCTCTGAAGCTGCAATGCGAATTTTTGGCCCTACAGATGATCAATATCCTAATACTGGGGTACAACCTTTTACGGGGGAACCTTATAAAAAAGGTATGAGTGATGTTTGGTAGAAGATGAAATATTTAGATATGAGTGAGGTCAAGGCTTAAGCCAAAAGCTTGAGCCTTTTTATTTGGTAGGGAGTGGGGAATGGGGAATGGGGAGTAGGGAGTAGGAAGAGGAAACGGGGCAAGGGGGAAATATAACAAATGACAAATGATAAATTACAGCCCTCACCAGTTATCTTAATTTCAACGACCTACTTAATAATCAATTACTAAAACTGCTGAACCTGTAATTTCGCCATTGCGAAGGGTGTTTAAAGCTTGATTTGCTTGGGTGAGAGGAAAAGCATTCACCTCTGTTTGAATCGGAACTTTGGGGGCTAAAGCGAGAAATTCTTCACCATCTTTGCGAGTTAAATTAGCCACAGAACGCAACATTCTTTCTTCCCAAAGAATTTCGTAAGGAAAAGAGGGAATATCGCTCATGTGAATACCAGCACAAACTACAATTCCACCTTTGGCGACTGCGCGTAAAGCTGCTGGAACTAATTTACCAACAGGCGCAAAAATTATCGCTGCATCTAAAGGTTCTGGTGGTAATGTATCAGAGTCACCCGCCCAATTTGCACCGAGTTGAAGAGCAAATTCCTGTCCGGTGATATCTCCAGAACGAGTAAAAGCGAAAATTTGCCGACCTTGATAGCGAGCTAATTGAATTAATATATGGGCAGATGAACCAAACCCATAAAAACCAATTTTTTTGGCATCGCCTGTCATACTGTAAGCGCGATAACCAATTAAGCCACCACATAATAAAGGTGCAGCTTGTAAATCACGAAAGCTAGAATCTAAGGCAAAGCAAAAGCGGTGATCAGCTACAGTATATTCTGCATAGCCTCCATCTAGGTTATAGCCAGTAAATTCAGCAAAATCGCAAAGATTTTCTCGTCCTGAACGACAATAACGACAGCGATCGCAAGTATGACCCAACCAAGGCACTCCCACCCGTTGACCGACATAAAATTTATCAACCTTTGCCCCCATTGCCTCGATAGTACCGACAATTTGATGTCCAGGTATTAAAGGTAATTTAGGATGAGTCAATTCTCCATCAACTATATGTAAATCTGTGCGACAAACTGCACAAGCATGAACCCGAATCAAAACTTGTTCCGCATTGGGTTGAGGTATTGGTAACTCAGCTAAACGTAGGGGTTGATGTGGTGCATCTAAAACCATTGCACGCATAATTAGGGGAGTGGGGATGAGTACTGACTATTGGTATAGCTTAGGATGAAAGGTTTTTCTTCTATCTTGGGAATAGATATGTACACCGCTAATGGTGAAGCCCCTACGCTCCAGACACGTCCCAACTTTGATTGCTTGTTTTCATAAATACCCAACTCCCAACTCCCCACTCCCCACTCCCTATTCCCTACCCCCTAATTCGGTTATTGCGGCATTCTGGCAACGCTAAAAATCGCAGCGATCGCTACATTAGAAGTATATTGAGATATTTATCAGCATTGATACAACGCTATGAGTGCAGCCACTATTCCCCAAAATCCCTTGTTAAAAGGAACTGGCTTACCGCCATTTACTGAGATTCAAGCAGAACAAGTAATTCCAGCCTTCCAGCAGTTATTAAAAGAACTGGATGAGGAACTGGCTACCTTAGAAGCTAACGCCCAGCCGACTTGGAGTGGTTTGGTTGAACCCTTAGAAAAACTCACCGAACGGCTGACTTGGAGTTGGGGTATAGTCAGTCATTTAATGGGAGTCAAGAATAGTCCCCAGCTGCGTGAAGCTTATGAAACTGTCCAACCCCAAGTGGTACAGTTCAGCAATAAACTTGGTCAAAGTCAAGTTATATACAACGCCTTTAAACAACTCCGGGCGAGTGATACCTGGGCAACCTTAGAAGCAGCCCAGCAACGTATTATCGAAACTGCCATCAGAGATGCGGAATTGTCTGGTGTGGGCTTGTCAGGCGAAGCCAGAGATCGGTTTAATGCCATTCAAATGGAGTTAGCAGAATTATCCACGAAATTCTCTAACCATGTATTAGATGCCACCAAAGGTTTTAGCTTAAACCTGACAACCAAAGCCGAAGTTGAGGGTTTACCCCAAAGTTCCCTCAGTTTAGCTGCCCAAGCTGCTCGTGCGGCTGGCGAAGAAAACGCCACCCCCGAAAATGGCCCTTGGCGCATTACTTTAGATTTCCCCAGCTACAGCCCGTTCATGCAGCACAGCACCCGCCGAGACTTACGGGAAAAATTGTATAAAGCATATATCACCCGCGCGGCTTCGGGCGAGTTAGATAATAACCCTTTAATTGTGCGGATTTTAGAGTTACGCCAAGAACTAGCCAATTTATTAGGCTACAAAAATTTTGCTGAGTTAAGCCTTGCTAGTAAAATGGCTCCCAATGTGGCAGCAGTCGAAGCACTGTTAGAAGAACTGCGGAGTGCCAGCTATGATGCTGCTGTTAAAGAGTTAGCCGAACTCAAAGCTTTTGCCGCCACCAAAGGCGCACCAGAAGCCGCAGATTTACAACACTGGGATATTAGCTTTTGGGCAGAACGTCAACGGGAAGCAAAATTCTCCTTTACCACGGAAGAATTACGTCCTTATTTCCCCTTACCGCAAGTTTTAGACGGTTTGTTTGGACTGGTGAAGCGGCTGTTTGGTGTTACCGTCACCCCTGCTGATGGACAAGCACCCGTTTGGCATCAAGATGTGAGATATTTCCAAATTGCTGACGAAACAGGTAAACCCGTCGCCTACTTTTACTTAGATCCTTACAGCCGTCCCGCCGAAAAACGCGGTGGTGCTTGGATGGATGTCTGCATTAACCGAGGCAAGATTAACGATAATGGAGCTACATCTGTGCGCTTGCCTGTAGCTTATTTAGTGTGTAACCAAACTCCGCCAGTTGATGGTAAGCCGAGTTTAATGACCTTTTATGAAGTAGAGACATTATTCCACGAATTTGGTCATGGCTTACATCACATGCTGACCAAAGTTGATTACAGCAGCGCCGCCGGGGTGAATAATGTCGAGTGGGATGCTGTGGAACTACCAAGCCAATTCATGGAAAACTGGTGTTATGAACGCCCGACTTTGTTTGGTATGGCGAAGCATTATGAAACTGGTGAACCATTACCAGAGCATTATTACCAAAAATTGTTAGCCGCACGTAACTATATGAGTGGGAGTGCGACACTGCGGCAAATTCACTTCAGCACTGTGGATATAGAATTACACGATCGCTATCTTCCTGGTGGTGATGAAACTCCCGCCCAAGTGCGCCAGCGCATAGCCAAAACTACCACAGTTTTACCACCCCTAGCTGAAGATTCTTTCTTGT
The DNA here is from genome assembly GCF_014698045.1 of Aulosira sp. FACHB-615. Classification (GTDB taxonomy): domain Bacteria; phylum Cyanobacteriota; class Cyanobacteriia; order Cyanobacteriales; family Nostocaceae; genus Nostoc_B. The sequence goes on along the minus strand of NZ_JACJSE010000024.1, from coordinate 16,569 downwards.
GTGCCTTTGGGCATATCTTTGAAGGTGGTTATGCCGCCGGTTACTACAGCTATAAGTGGGCTGAAGTCCTGAGTGCAGATGCTTTCGCCGCTTTTGAAGAAGCTGGTTTAGACGATGAAACCGCCGTTCAAGCCACTGGTAGACGCTACCGTAATACTGTGTTGGCACTTGGCGGTAGTCAGCATCCAATGGAAATCTTCAAAGCCTTCCGGGGAAGGGAACCAAGTACAGTTTCGCTGTTGCGGCACAATGGGTTGCTTCAAGAAGCTCTCAACGAAGTTACTCAGCGTTAACAGGCGATCGCAGTTCTAGAATTAGTCAAGGAAACACTATCAACAAAATTCAATCAATCATGTAAAGTTTTGTATAGTCCAAATTTCAGTTTTTGGGCTATTTTCATTTTTTGTTGATGATCATTCACGGTTTTTTGGTAAAAAGTGAATTTGACAAATTGCAGGACTATAGATTATGGACTTTTGGCTTTAAACTAAAAACTGTTACAGACTATGACGCGATCGCAATATGATCGTGATGGCGGTGTTACGATGCCCTAAAAACCTTGAGAGAATGCTTTATGGCAGAAACACTTTCTGGAAAAACCCCACTGTTCGCCGGTAGTACTGGCGGTTTGCTCACCAAAGCAAAAGAGGAAGAAAAGTACGCTATCACTTGGACAAGCCCCAAGGCTCAGGTGTTTGAATTACCTACAGGTGGCGCAGCTACTATGCACCAAGGCGAAAACTTGCTTTACTTAGCTCGTAAAGAGTACGGCATTGCTTTGGGCGGTCAACTCCGTAAGTTCAAAATCACCGACTACAAAATTTATCGGATTTTGCCTAGCGGAGAAACCACCTTCATTCACCCAGCAGATGGTGTCTTCCCTGAAAAAGTTAACCAAGGCCGCGAAAAAGTACGCCACGTAGCTCGTAGGATTGGCGAAAATCCTGAGCCATCAAAACTGAAATTTAGTGGTACAGCTACCTACGATGCCTAGGGACTAGCAGGGACAGAGGAAGTATGAAGTATGTAGTGTAAAGTGTGAAATAAGTTTTTTCATCCTTTAGCCTTGATGCTTTTACCTCCTCAGTCCCTCATCCCTGATACTCAATCTCTGTAGTAACCTATGATTTTTCCCGATTTCTCTGATTTTTCTCAATTAGCTTCACAAGGTAACTTTGTCCCGGTGTATCAAGAATGGGTGGCTGATTTAGATACACCTGTCTCTGCATGGTACAAAGTTTGTGCTGGACAACCTTACAGCTTTTTGTTGGAATCAGTGGAAGGCGGTGAAAAAATCGGACGCTATAGTTTTGTAGGTTGTGATCCTTTGTGGGTGCTAGAAGCGAGAGGAGAGACAACCACCCAAACACACCGTGATGGTTCACAAGCTGTGTTTACTGGTGATCCTTTTACAGCTTTAGCCCAATGTCTTGAGCCTTATCAGCCAGTAAAACTACCCCAATTACCACCAGGAATTGGGGGATTATTTGGGTTTTGGGGTTATGAATTGATTCGTTGGATTGAACCGCGTGTTCCCGTCCATCCCCCAGATGAACGCAACATTCCCGATGGGTTATGGATGCAGGTAGACCAACTGTTAATTTTTGACCAGGTAAAGCGAAAAATTTGGGCGATCGCCTATGCTGATTTACGCGACCCGAATGTAGATTTACAAGCAGCTTATCAAAAAGCAGGCGATCGCGTGACTAATTTGGTCAGTAAGTTATCTCTACCACTGTCACCGCAAAAAACTATCCTGGAATGGACACCCCCAGGTAATCAGCCAGTAGAAAATAAAGAATTAGCATACACCAGCAACTTCACCAAAACCGAATTCTGCGCCAACGTCCAAAAGGCAAAAGAATATATCAAAGCAGGCGATATCTTCCAAGTTGTCATTTCCCAGCGACTCGCCACAGAATACACAGGCGACCCCTTTGCCCTTTACCGTTCGCTGCGCCAAATTAATCCTTCGCCTTACATGGCTTATTTTCACTTTCAGGACTGGCAAATTATTGGTTCCAGCCCCGAAGTCATGGTGAAAGCTGAACGTGACCCAGATGAGGGAATTATCGCCACAGTCCGTCCCATTGCGGGTACAAGGCCAAGGGGGAAAACCACCAAAGAAGACATCGCCTTTGCAGAAGACTTGCTGCAAGACCCCAAGGAAATTGCCGAACACGTTATGTTGGTTGACTTGGGGCGGAATGATTTAGGGCGAGTTTGCCAAAGCGGTAGCGTGAAAGTCGATGAATTGATGGTTGTTGAGCGTTACTCTCATGTGATGCACATTGTAAGTAATGTGGTAGGTAAATTAGCCAGCCATAAAAACGCTTGGGATTTAATGAAAGCTTGCTTCCCGGCGGGGACAGTTAGCGGCGCACCCAAAATTCGGGCGATGGAAATAATTAACGAACTAGAACCAAGTCGCCGGGGTGTTTATTCGGGTGTGTATGGCTATTACGATTTTGAAGGACAATTAAATAGTGCGATCGCAATTCGCACAATGGTAGTCAAAGATAACATTGTCAGTGTGCAAGCTGGTGCAGGTTTGGTCGCCGACTCTGAACCAGAAAAAGAATATGAGGAAACATTGAATAAAGCTAGAGGTTTACTCGTAGCTATTCGCTGTTTACATTGAACAGTCAAAGATACAAATTATTTTCTGGACATGCACCCACTGGGGACAAACTATGATTCAATCCTTAAATAAACTAGTCACCTTTGAAGATTTTGCAGCATGGCGACCCGAAGGGGGAAGATATGAATTACATGATGGAGTGATTGTAGAAATGGCACAACCGGTGGGAGACCATGAAGACGTTGTTGGTTTTATAGCCAGAAAACTAACAGTAGAATTTGACCGATTAAATTTACCTTATATAATCCCAAAAACTGCGCTTATTAAACCTGCTAACTTTGAATCGGGCTACTCCCCAGATGTGCTATTACTCAATCGCCCTAATTTAACGAATGAGCCTCTATGGAAAAAAGAATCAACTGTCATGCAAGCAGCATCAATTCCCTTAGTAGTTGAGGTAGTTAGTACTAACTGGGATGATGACTACTATACAAAACAGGGTAAGTATGAGGGTATTGGAATTCCTGAATACTGGATTGTTGACTATCTCGGTCTAGGCGCTAAAAAATTTACTGGCAATCCTAAACAGCCTACAATATCTATTTATCAATTAATTGATGGTGAATACCAAGTTACTCGATTTAGAGACGGCGATCGCATTATCTCACCTACTTTCCCAGAACTGCATTTAACCGCCGAACAAATTTTTCAAGCTGGAGGAATTTCTAGGTAGTCACGACAGAGCAATTAGGGTAAGAATTAGTTTGGAGTCAGCGAGTCTACAGCAAATGATACATTTAACTATTGGTTGCCACTCTTGAGAGAATTGTTGCCATCCAGTTTAATTGAACAAGTAAAAAAAAAGAATCTGACTTTTTCATCCAAACGAGTATTTGTTGAACACCGAATCCGTTCCGTCAAAATATTTCGAGTTGTTCAAGATAGATTTAGATTAAATACTCAAAAGTATGAACAAGTAATTTTGACAATTTGTGGACTAGTCAGATTGCGAATTGGAGCGTTAATATTGCCAACAACAATAGCTCCTTTTTCATCAGACTAAAATCAACGTATATAACTACATCTTTTTGCCTCGTTATTATCAAGAAATATCTCAAAGCCTTATTTTATCCTATAGACTAGTACAGGTCGGCGTAAATAAACAGACCATAAGAAATTGCGAAAAGGCTTATAGTATCGTTATTTTTTATTTTTACTTTTGCCTTGGTGTACTAGTAATGTGACCCATACACGATATGAATTTATCAGTGAGACGATTCCAGAGACATCCGAGGCAATCATTGATAGTCAAAGCATTAAGAGTGAGGCAGATGGTACAGGAAGCAGTAGGCTTTGATGCTGGTAAACAAAATCACAGGATGTAAGCGATTCGTGACAGTTGACATAGCAAAATGCTGAGTTAGAAACCAGTTGGTGAGAGGTTTTAAGTAATTAAAACAGTCCTAACCTATTTGGCTACTGCCATACATTGATTTTTACCTCGTCCAACATCAACAAATAGCTGAGAAGATATTGCGGTTTTGTAACGTTTTTGTTATATTTCTTTACATAAAGGATATATAAAATCAAGAAAATGCACCCAAAAATATTGGGGTGCAGTACTTGAGCTATGTTGATTCACCAAAATTAGAGATTTTGAAGGCATGCTGTATGGACACTGATGAACTTCTCAGGCGCTATCAGGCAGGAGAGAGAAATTTCACACAGGTTTGCCTGCATTCAGTGAATCTGAGTGAAGTATGTTTAGCTGGGATTAACTTAGGTAGCGCCAGCTTAGTAAACGTTACTTTATCTCATTCCAATTTAAGTGGTGCCAACCTCATAGAAGCAAACTTGGCATTATCTTGTCTTTGGCGAACTAACTTTAGTGGTGCCAAATTAATTTGGACAAACCTTAAAGCTGCTAACTTAATTCGTGCCAACCTGAGTAACGTAGACTTACACAAAGCATCTCTACAGAAATCAGACCTACGTTTAGCTAATTTACACAATGCTGACCTCAGTGGTGCAGATTTAAGCGGTGCAGATTTGAGTTACGCCAACCTCTGTGGTGCTAACTTAGCAGGAGCCAATCTTCACGGTGCAAACCTCACAGGAGCTAACTTGAGCAAAGCCGACTTGAGTTATGCTGATCTCCATAAAACCATCTTGTACAAAGCCGATCTCAGTGATGTTGATTTGTCACAAGTTAACTTGAAAAAAGTTGAGTTGGATGAAATTTTTGTTTGACGTTGCTAATTGATAGAATGACTTTTGTCTCATACAAATATGCAAAGGCAAAAAGCCCTTGCATTTACCCTAGTCAAAAATCCCATTCATACCGCAACTATAAACTGAGACTATAACCAAAACTGGCGATCGCCTTCCATCCGACTAGGACGAATACCTTGCAAACGCAAATAAGCCATACGATCAGATCCATATAACGGCATCGGTAAACGAGGCTCTTTTAAAGCTCCATGATGCAACAAAGTTAGTTTAAGAGTAATTTCTAGAACACTTTCAATTGATATTTGATGTCCTTTTTCATGGATTGTTAAACGTATGGGGCGAGCCAAACCAACTTTATCAGGCACTTTAGTTGTAACTAAAATCGCTTCACGAGTTGACAAACGAAGCCCTAAACCTTGTGAGGGTGCTTTCACATTTTTCTGCCTTAAGTTATACAGTCTAGGAACCCCAGACTTCTTGCATTCAACCAAAATAAACCTAGCTCCTATTGCTTTAGCTCTATCTACCAAATAATCAGCTTCATTGCCAACAAAGGAGCCATCACGGTAAATTAAAACAGTTTTGTTGGCTAACTCAGCAGCAGGTAATAATCTCTCTAATAACTTAGGTGGTATTTCTTCGCCATCAATTAAATCATCTTCCAATTGGTAACGTATAAACTCACCCTGTTTGCCATAGAGACGTATACTAGCACAAGCATTTCTTGTTCCTGCCTGCCTTTTTTTTGAAACTCTTGAAATATCTAAGCCAATAAAATAATCAGCATCTTCTAACTGTTCAGCTAGAATGAAAGGTAAATTTCCCAACTTTGCCAAAATTCCTGGAATTACCTGATTCAAGATATACTTATAATTTCCAGGATTACTCAAAGTATCTTCATAAATCATCTGACTAGCAATTTGGCGACGAAGTAACAAAGAATAGATTTGATGGTAAAAGCTTCCCTCATCTGTATCATCATCACGACGATCGCTTTTAGGTAAAAACGCCAAAACAATATCGTGTGGTATCTCAACTAATTCATTAACTGTTTTCTCAACTAATTCATTAACTGTTTTCTCAACTTCTACTCTTGCCTCAGTCTTAGTAAAGTTACTGAGTGACAAAGCTTGCTTAGTAATAATTTCGCTTTTAAATCCATAAAGCTCCAGACGCTTTTTAAGTAAATCCAGAAATGGATTCACTGTTGAATCACAAAGTTTTAGCGCCGCAATTTGAATTACTTTCGATTTATCTTTATAATCAGGATGACGGCGATAAACTCCACCTTTTGTAAGACCATTTAGAACATCACTTCTTTTAGTTTTGAAGTTATTACCAAAAAGTAGAGTAGTTTCCTCTATGGGAGATTGAGGTTGCCAAAATAAATTTGTATGTTCAATGCTATTGATACTACGTTCTAGTTGAATTCCATAAGCAGTTAAAGCATCTCCGGCTATTTTTTTATAGGATGCTAAGAGGCTTGTTCTGTCTTGATGGGAAATTTTAGTAGCTTTCAGTAGCTTTCCGTATTCAACTTCAAATTGATCTGCCGTGGCAGATGTAACGCAGGGACGTAAAGCTGCCATAGCATAGTGAAACTGTTTTGTATCTTTACCGAACTGTACAGCAACAACAGGCTGTTCGTCTGGGGCATCTCTTAATGCTTGTTTACTGGTTGAACCAGTAGCTTTTGCTAATAGTTCATCTCTATGTTCTTCGATAGTTCCAACAATACCCACAATTGTCGCGTTACTACCTCGTTCAATTTCTTGAACTTTTAAACCAATTAAAAGCTTTTCTGAGTTTTGCTTTTGAGGATGTGTTTCGTAAAAATTAGCTAAATTATCACGAAACACAATGCTGCTACATACCGTCAAACTAAGAGCGGGCTGTAACTCACCTTGTAATTCAATAATTTCCGTCCAAAAGTCTGCTTCTCTTCTAACTAGCACTCCATTATCGGACAGAACAACTGGAGAATCAAATTTAGTTTTATTCAAAACTTGGATAGCTAACAGAGAATAAATAAAAGGTGTGGCTTGAGGCTGACGTACTGATTGAAAGCCGAATAAGCGTTCATTAAAATCTTCTACTTCATTTTGAATACTTTTCAGTGCTTCTTGTAATTCTTCTTTGCTAGGTAATTCTTTATGCTGTGCTACCAAAACCCAAAAATAAGGTTTGTACCATATAACAACAGTCTCTTGGAATTTTCGACTAAAATGATAACTCAATCGATTACCATCTTTTTTATCAATTTCCGGTGTGAGTCGAAAACACATTAATTTAAGCTGTGAAGTTTTAATTGGAAAAACTTCGCTAAAAGAGGTATCAAGCTGGGAAGGAGCAACGGCAACAGTCATGCAGAAACCTCACATGGATGAAATTTACAAATCGATGTGAATTGACAATTACGACAAGGAATTCCAGGGTTAGCGGGGAATATTTCCGCAAATGCAGATGGATTTTGCTTATAACGACGTAATTCTTTTTGATGTTCTTGGGCTATTTCGGCTAATTTAGATTGAATCGCCTTCAGTTGATTAGCTGTAGCAGTAATTGGCTCAGACCACTTATTGGTTTCCAAATTATAAAATGAGGCAACAGCTTTTTGCCCTGGGTACATATAAGAAGCTGCCAAAAGATAAACAAATGCTTGTCGCCTATCAAAATTAGATGTGCCTGTTTTGAAATCTAAAATGTGTAGTCTGCCATCTGATTCAATAAAAATGCAGTCAATAGCTACAAACAAATTAAACAAATAGTTACCTTGCTGAATCAAAATTGGTTCTGGAATTCCCTCGTCACCTCTGCTAAGTTTAAGGATGTTCTTTCCAGAGAGCATGGGTTTCTCGTAGTAGTTTGTCAAAATTTTAATAATTCGTTGCTTAATTTCTACAGGCTCTTGGTTTAATTTCAGCTTCTCTGCTACTATTGCTACACTATTTGACTGTGTCAATAGTTGAGTATTTTGGTGAAATTCGTAAATACCTTTCTGTGCCTGTAACCCGATATGTTGAGGAAGAGTATCTTGATCCAACAGTGCTTTAACTAAAGATTCTTTTTTTCGCGCTCTAGAAAAACCTCGTTTCATATCACAGTGCAAATATTCTTGTCCAACAGATGAAGCAAACTGTGACCAAATGTTAAAACTTACATACGGTCGCCAAATCATAAATTTGAATCCTAATAATGCTAGTTGATTTTTTATTCAACTACACACTAACGTGAATTGATTTTTTAGTCAACACTCTGTTATGATGTTTAGTTAAGTAGGAAAAAAGAGTGAATCAGAGTTTTGGTCAGCTTATTCGTGAAGCCCGCAAAGAGAAGGGATTTAGTCAGCGTGAGCTAGCAAAACTAATCAAGCTAGATTTCACTTATTTGTCTAAATTGGAGAATGATCGCGCGGACTATCCTCCAAAAGAAGATGTCATCCGTTCTCTGGCACGGCATCTAGATTTAAATGAGGAAGAGTTAATTTTTTCTGCTGGTCGGATTCCTCAACGTGATGAGGATTTTATCAAGCAACATTACAAGGCTATGCCTGCTTTATTCCGCCGAATGCAGGAGAATCCTGATTTTGCTAAAAGAATCTTTCAAGAAGCTACACAACCAGAAAATGAGGAGAACCAAGGTTGAGTATCATTAAGCGGTATCGCTATATTCCTGATAGCGAAATTGAGTCTAGGGCTAATAATATTCTCAAACGTATGCAGGAAACACCTAAATATATTCCCAAGTGGCCTTTAGATGCAACTCGTGTAGCAGAGTTTTTAGGGTTGGATGTTGTTTGGGATAAGATACCGCCTGATGCTGAAGGAGAAATAGCAGCTAGGATTTTGCCATTGGAACATCTCATTGAAATCAATGAAGATATTTTGGAACTCCCTAAAGGTTTTGAAGAATCAACACTAGCTCATGAACTCGGACACTGGGAACTACATATTGATCAAAAAGCAGCTGGTCAGTTTGAAGAACGTATAAAACAAGGTGATGACATAGATATGCAGCCTTTTTTGTGTCGTGCTGTCAGTGGACAACTACAAAAGATGGAGTGGCAAGCTCAACGTTTTGCTAGTTATTTGCTAATGCCTCGTTATGTTTTAGAACAAATGGCAGCAGAACGTGATTTAACAAAATGGTCTCATCTTTATGCAATGCAAAAGGATTTGGGTGTAACAATAACTAATTTGAAAGTTCGTTTAATACAGCTAAATTGGATTATTCTGCCTCCAGGTGACAGCACAATTTATTTAGGTAAAGCTGCGCCTATTCGTAAAAAATAAAGCCAGAATACAATGCGATCGCTTTCTCTTACCGATTAAGCGATCGCTTGGATTGTATACTGGCAGATACGAAAATATTTGAAAAAGTACGCAAAAAATTCAGTATCTTTTGATAGCTTAGAACAAAAAGGTTATTGACTGACCCTGAAACGGTAGTGAAATTGTCAACTTGTAAATCGATATTGATAGATGCGCCCTTGATATGGGCATCAAGTTATTGGCTTATACCGATTGGAAAAATGATTGTGAAGAATTGAAGTTCCTTTTGACTTTCGCGTAGCGGTACTAGCTATTAGCTTTTTTCAGAGAACGGCGACGAGTTTTGAGTACACCAATTGCACCGATACCAACTAAGGCTAAGGTTGCGGAAGGTTCTGGAACACTAACACCTGTTAATGCAGCAGCATTTTTAGAACCAATGTCTACGGCAAAAACGACATCATTATAATCTTTATCGCCACCGCCCCATAAATCTTCATAACCCAAAACTAAGAAGTTTTTGTACACATAAGTCATTACGTGTTGCAAACCATCTGGGTTAGTAGCTTCATTTAAGCCAAATACACCTTTAACAGTTTGCCCTTGTTGGTTTTTGCCGGAGATACCACCATTGATGTCATTAGAATGCAATAAGAAATCAAGTGTAGTACCAGCTTGGAATTTACCTAAACTAACCCAGTCACCAACATTTAATGGACTGTCTTGTTGGGTTTTATTAGCTAAAGCATCGTTAGGATTTGCACAAAACTCTTTAAAATTTTGAAAGGCACTGTCTTTGGTACTACAAGATGTATCGCCAAAGATTTTTCCTGTGGTGACAGTATTACCAGAAGTTGCTTTAAAATCTAAACGGTTGCGATAACCACCAGCAGTTTCACCAATAAAGAATACTTTAGTGTCGTGAGCATATTTCAGTGTCAGTTGAGATAAATCAACTTTATGCGCTCCAATTGTCTCAGGTGCTAAGTAACGAGATTCTTTACCCACGAAATCTTTAAAGTCTTGGATATTATCTTTAAAATCAGCCTGGGCTTCATTTCTGCTTTGGATGTTAACCGCATTTGCAGGTGTAGCAGATACCCACAAACCAGTTACTAAAGTTGTTGCAGCGAGTAATTTAGTGAACAATGAACTTTTCATAGCTTGCCTTTTTGAAATCATGAATCCATTTGTAAAAGATTAGCCATGAATGCGTCCAGTTTATTTGAGGAACTTGTTCGATTTTTTATATTGAAAGCATTTAATAAAAACTAATTACAAAACTTATGTATATACACTGGAAATCCAATTATCAACCTTAATTATTGCAAGTGATTTTTAAAGGAATAATTACTGAACAAATACGAAAGTAAAAGTACGCAAATGCAATGTTTATTCATCCGCAAGCATTGATAAATCAAGCTAGTTTCTACTTTTTTCCTCACCAGGCAATTTACTACTTTAGTGGGAAAGCTGTAGAGATTGCGGATGAAAGCAAAAGGTTTTTTAGTGATTTCGCGGTTCTGGTTGAGTTTCATTTTCAGACTTCAATTGAGTGTGACCACAACAATCTTGCTGTTTTGTGTTGGATGGTGCAATTTCTGGTACTGGGTCATAACCGCCAGGATGAAATGGATGACAACGCAAGATGCGGCGAGTAGCCATCCAACCACCGCGCACTACTCCAAACCTCTCAATTGCTTGAATGGCATACATAGAACAAGTTGGCTGAAAGCGACAAGTAGGGGGAAACAACGGCGAGATAAACATTCTGTAACCCCGAATTAACCAAATAAATAATATTTTCATTCCTGCTGCCCAAATCTTATAAATTAGAAACAAGGGTAAAAACTGTCTAGTGTGTAAGATCCTTGTTAACTCTGATTCCTGCTTTAACGTCAATTCCAACTTTGTGGCTGCAAATTACCATAGTTGCAGTTTGGGTGTTGCTTATCCTCCTAGTTTCATGGGTGGTAAGTCGCTTTACTGATGATTCAGAAATAGTTAGAAAAATCGTGCATATTGGCACTGGTAATGTGATTTTACTGGCTTGGTGGCTAGATATTCCGGCGAGTGTAGGCATTACAGCTTCGATTGTAGCGAGTATTGTGACCTTGTTATCTTATCGATTGCCAATTCTGCCGGGGATTAACAGTGTGGGTCGCCAAAGTTTAGGAACGTTTTTTTATGCTGTGAGTTTTGGCATTTTAGTTGGGTGCTTCTGGTATTTGCAACAACCCCAATACGCTGCAATTGGCATTATGGTAATGACTTGGGGAGATGGTTTAGCAGCGTTGGTTGGTCAACGTTTTGGTCAACATAAGTATAAAGTTTTTGGAGCCAGTAAAAGCTGGGAAGGCTCTTTAACAATGACCTTAGTCAGCTACATTGTGAGTAGTTTGATTTTGCTGGGTGTGCAGGGAAATATCTGGCAGATTTGGGTGGTATCATTGGCTGTGGCGATCGCCGCTACTGGTTTAGAAGCTATTTCCTTTTTGGGTGTTGATAATTTAACCGTCCCTTTAGGTAGTGCTGGTCTAGCTTTTGTATTAATGCAACTGTTATTAGCTAACTAAACTTTATTAGCTAAAAAAATAGAATTATTCCGCAAGATTCACTATTGTTACTCGGAGAATACTAGGATATCTGGAACACATAAAAGATTTTTTTATATCTGCTGCTAGTAGTAAAACTAAAGTTGTGATTTCTATCTGTAGATTTATGATTTCCTGACAAACAGTGCTTATAGTTGGGTACTTAGGTGGTCAATCCACCAGACTTAAGTGAGGCTAACAATCATGTCACATCCAAACTCCTTACTTTTGTCAATTATTTTGACCAAATTAAGAAGAGGGGAGAGGAGATAGTTATTACTCGCTCAACGTAAGTGAGGTCTTTGAGGGAGTCGAGTCTTCTCCTCTGTTTTCTCTCTGTGTTGCCAACGTTAGAGATATGAGAAAAGTTATAGTTGTGCTTGCTTGTCACACACTTTTCTCGTCCCCCATAACTAATTATAAAAGATTATTGGGGATGATGTTTTCTGTCTTTGAGAAAGGTAATTAATAAAATAATGGCTCAAAGCGATCGCCTAAGAGGCAAACTCTACAATTTGCTTGGTATTTCGCTAGTTTTGTCAGGCAAAATCCCAGTTATTTTGTCTAACTTTTGATAGTTATACATATAAATTTCTCAAATAAGGTGCAGTACAGTGAATTTCTTACGCGCTCAGGAAAACTATGCTGATAATAGTTTTAATGACCTGAATCCAGAACAACTCCCTGTATTTGATGTCAATGAATTTCTTCCCAGCATTGGTAAATGGATTGGTGTTGCTGGGAGTGTAATGATTAGTATTTTTGTGCTGGGAGTAACTTTATCTGCGATTCTCAAATACAATGTCACAGTTAAAGTTCCGGCAACAATTCGACCTTTAGGGGAACTTAAAGTTGTGGAGTCGGCGATTACTGGAACTGTGGAGAAAATTGAGGCGAAAGATAATCAAATAATCAAACAAGGACAAGCGATCGCCTACCTGGATGATGGACGGCTTCAGAATCAAAAAAGTCAGCTACAAAATACAATTAAAAAAAGTAAATTACAACTCAGTCAAATTGATGCACAACTAAGTCAAATTAATATGCAACTGGCGGCGCAAACTGAATTAATGAACCAGACGATTTTAGCGGCGCAAGCAGATTTAAGTGGGACTGAACGCAACTATCAAGACCAGCGAATTAAAGCTTTAGCGGAAATGACGCAAGCAGAATCAACATTAACGATCGCAAAATTACAAAAAGACAGATTACGGCGCGAAAAACTGCTAACTACGACTGTACAAGAAACCGAAGCCGCCTTGACATTAGCCAGAGTACAACGCGATCGCTTGCAGCGCGAAAAATTATTCCAATCAACTGTGCAGGAAGCAGAAACCGCCTTGAATATAGCGCAAAAACAAAAAGATAGATTATTACAAGAGCAACTTTTAACAATTACTGTGCAAGAAGCCGAAGCCGCTTTGCAAATGGCCAAGTTACAACGCGATCGCCTACAACCAATAGTCGCACTAGGAGCCGTTTCACTCAATTTATTTGAGGAAAAAATTCAAGCCGTCAAATCTGCGGAAGCTAGGTTAGCAGAAGCCAAAGCCAATACGAAAAATCTTGTGGAAGAAAAAGAACAAGCGGTGATTTCGGCAAAAGCGAAACTCGCACAAGCTCAAGAAAACGCGAAAAATAGCCTAGAAGAAAAACAATTGGCAGTCAAAGCAGCCGAAACTAAGTTAGAACAAGCCAAAGCCAATGCTAAAAATAGTTTAGAAGAAAAAGCCCAAGCCCTCACAGTTGCCCAAACAAACTTAATCAAGGCGAAAACTGCTATTAATCCGACGGATTCGCCTGTAGCTGTTGCACTTGCACGCATTCAGCAAGAACAGGCGAAGAAACAAGCAGATTTAGCGGCGTTGAAAAAAGAAAGAGAAACTTTACTCCAGCAGCGCCTAGAATTTCAAAAGCAAGTAGACACGACGCAAAAAGAACTGCAACAAACCGAAAATGATTTAAATAAAACGGTGATTCGCGCACCGAGTGATGGAATTTTGTTGCAATTTAATTTACGCAACCCTGGACAAGTTGTGCAACCCAGTGAAGCGATCGCGCAGATTGCACCTTTAGATGCAACATTACAAATCAAAGCCAGAGTTCCCGCGCAAGATATCGATAAGGTAAAACCAAATCAACAAGTACAGATGCAGGTTTCGGCTTGTCCTTATCCAGATTACGGCACACTCAAGGGTACTGTGACCACAGTTGCACCCGACGCTTTAGCTGTGGAGAAAAACGCTACATTACCGACTGTGCAACCACCACCAGCTTATGAAGTGACAATTGTACCGCAAACTTTATCTGTTGGTAGAGGCGATCGCCAGTGTCATCTCAAACCAGGAATGGAAGGACGCGCCGATATTATTTCTCGCCAAGAAACTGTTATGCAGTTCATTCTGCGAAAAGCCAGATTAATTGCAGATATTTGAGAGAAGTCTGAAGTGTGAAGTCTGAAGTCTGAAAGGAAAGAAAAATACTACTCCCCACTCTCCACTCCCAACTCCCCATTTTTAACAATCATGTTTGGTCTATTCAAATTTAAACACCAAAAAAAATACGAGTGTGTTTTACAATCCAGTGAAGAAGATTGTGGCGCTGCTTGTTTAGTTTCTATTTGCAAACATTACGGACGCTTCTTGAGTATGAGTAAAAGCCGAGAAGCGGTAGGAACTGGACAGTTAGGCACAACTTTACTGGGATTAAAACGCGGTTCTGAGACGTTGGGATTTAATGCTAGAGCCGTCAAAGCCGCACCAGCAATTATGGATAGAATTACAGAAATCCATTTACCCGCCATTATTCATTGGCATGGTTATCACTGGGTTGTGCTGTACGGTAAGCGAGGGAAAAAGTATGTAATTGCTGATCCGGCTACAGGCTTACGTTATATTAGCCGCGAAGAATTAGCTATTGCTTGGAATGGGGTGATGCTCTTACTAGAGCCTGATTTGACGCGGTTTTTTGTGCAGTTTCAAGAAGAACCAAAGCAGGGTTTTGGTAGGTTTTTTCAGCGTGTATTGCCTTATCGAAATTTATTAAGTCAGGTATTACTCATTAATATTGTTTTAGGTGTGTTGGCGCTTGGTAGTCCGGTTTTACTACAACTTTTAACAGATGATGTTTTAGTGAGAGGAGATACTCAATTACTAGTTGTAATTATCTCAGCCGTTGTGATTACCAGCTTATTTAGTAGTAGTTTGCAGGCTGTACAGTCAATGATGATTGCTCATTTTGGTCAACGCTTGCAATTAGGATTGGTAATGGAATTTGCTCGAAAAATTCTTCAGTTACCTTTGAGTTATTATGAATCGCGCCGCAGTGGGGAAATTTCTAGTCGATTGCGCGATATTGATGAAATTAATCAGTTAGTATCGCAAATCGTCATTTTATTACCCAGTCAGTTTTTTATTGCAGTAATTTCTTTCAGCATCATGCTGTTTTATAGTTGGACTCTCACATTGGCAGTTATCGTAGTTGCTTTATTAATGACTGTATCTACTTTACCTTTTTTGCCAATTCTTCAGCAAAAAACTCGCAGTTTGTTGGTTTTGGGGGCAGAAAATCAAGGTGTGTTAGTAGAAACATTTAAAGGCGCACAGGTAATTAAAACGACGAATGCTGCTCCTCAATTTTGGGATGAATTTCAAAGCCGTTTTGGTCGGTTGGCGCATTTAACTTTCAGCACTATTCAAATTGGGATTATTAACGGAACTGTTGCGAGATTAATTTCTACTATTGGTGGAGTAGTTTTATTAGGTTTGGGTAGTATTTTAGTGATTCAAGGACAGTTAAGTATTGGTCAAATATTGGCTTTTAATGTTTTACAAGTCAATGTTTTAAATTTAATTAACTCTTTGGTTGGGTTTGGCGATGAATATTTCCGATCGCAAACTGCTGTCTCGCGGCTTTTAGAAGTAATTGAAGCAACACCAGAAGTCATTGGTGGCAGTCAAAAACCAACTGTGCAAATCCCGGCTGATGCTGATATTCGGTTTTCTCAAGTCACTTTTCATCATGCGGGGAGAGTGGATTTATTAGAAGAATTTTCGTTAAAACTTCCTGGTGGTAATGTGATTGCTTTAATTGGTAAATCAGGTTGTGGAAAAAGTTCTTTAGCAAAACTCATTGCAGGTTTGTATGAGTTAAATTCAGGAAATATCCGCATTGGTTTTTATAACATTCAAGATATTGCACTGGATTGTTTACGTCAACAAGTAGTTTATGTACCCCAAGAACCACATTTTTGGAGTCGTTCAATTGTGGATAATTTTCGCTTAGGGACTCCCTATATTTCCTTTGAGGAAATTGTCAAAGCTTGCCAGATTGCGGATGCAGATAATTTTATTAGTCAATTACCGAATAATTATCAAACTGTATTAGGAGAATTTGGTGCGAATCTTTCTGGGGGACAACGCCAAAGATTAGCGATCGCTAGAGGTATTCTCACCAATCCACCTATACTAATCTTAGACGAAGCTACAGCCGGACTTGACCCTGTAAGCGAAGCACAAGTGTTAGATCAGTTGTTAGCATACCGCCAAGGTAAAACCACAATTTTGATTACTCATCGTCCTAGTGTTGTTCATCGTGCTGACTGGATTGTGATGTTAGATAAAGGTCAAGTGCAGTTACAAGGAACGCTTGAAACATTTCTCTCGCAACAAGGAGAACATTTGAAGTTTTTATCTTTTTAATACAAAGTTGCAATCAAAGATAGTAATTTGGGCAGGGGGTAGGAAGTAGGGAGTAAGAATACTATTTCTGAACGCAACTTAGCTTGAGCAGCAAGAAGCCTCACACTTACCGCGATAGCGGAAGTGTTGAGATGAATTGCGCGTGAGTTGACGACAGTTCTGCGACCAAATTCTTCCGCAGGAAGAACAGG